>CBFGNA010000056.1:0-9819 GCA_965650045.1 uncultured Polaromonas sp. | reverse complement strand
TGCGCGCCAGTTCGTTTCCAACTTCACGCTGGCGCTGCTCCAGCGAGTCGGCCATCAGGTTGAAGCTGGCCGCGATCCTGTCGAACTCGCCCGCTGTGCGGTCCGGGCGCACCGGGATGCGAACCCCGTGATGGCCTTTTTCCAGCTGCTTTGTCGCATACAGAATCTGGTGCGCCGGCCCCAGAATCGCGCTCCCGCCAATCATCCACGCCCCCCACGCGCCCAGAAAAGCCACCAGCGTCAGCACCGCCAGTTCGAGCCACAGCTGCCTGTGGCCCGGGTCCACGATCCGGTCGCGGTCCAGGCTCACGGAAACAAACACCGCCGACTCGGGGTGGGGGCTGCTGGGCATGAAGGCCCACAAGCGTTCGTGCCCGCTACCGTCCTGGCCCTCGCGAACCCCCGTGCTCAGGCTTTTCACGGCGTCCTGCAACACCGGGCTGCGCACCGTGTCACCGACATTGATCGGGAGTTTGGGCTTGCCAGCCAGCAGCGCACCCTCACGGTCCTGGACCCCCAGCGCCGCGCCGGAGGGCAGTTCTATGCCATCGATCAGCCGGGCCATTTCAGCGAGGTCAAACGAGGCGAAAGCCACGCCCGTGACCTTGCCCGAAGCATCGATCACGGGCTGGGCGTAGGTGATGACGGGCTTGTTCGCCAGCCGGCCCACCGCATACGTGCCGATCACAAACCGGCGTTGCTCGATGGCGTCCTGAAAATAGGCCCGGTCGCCGAGATAGGCCTTGGTGGCGCTGCCCAGCGCGTGGCAACGGGTCAGGCCGTCCAGCCCGATCACCCCCAGGTTGGCGTATTCCGGCAGGCTCCGCGACAGGCGTGAAAAATAGCGGTCGCAATCGGTGTTGTTGATGTCCTGGATGTCAGGCAGGGCGCCAATCAGCGTCAGCACCTGGCGCGCGGAATCGGCCACACGCTGCTGGCTGGCTGCCGCCAGCGACGCAGCGAACCGGAGGTCGCCCCGGGCCCGTTCCAGCTCGGCGCCGGCATTGTGCAGGGCCTTGGCGATGGACATGCCAAACAGGGGAACGATCGCCACGACCACCAGCATGACGATGCGTGCGCGCAAACTGAGCCTGGCCTTCATGGTGCTTTCAGCTGTATTGATTCACCCAACTGTAAGTCACCCGGAAACCGGGCCAGCGCAGTGCCGTGCGCAGGACAGGACCGTGCGGTTCAAGCCGTCGCGATGGACTCGTTGACCTGCAGCCAGTATTCCTTCAGGCGACTCAATTTTTCAGTGAAGTCCCCAAAGTCCACCGGTTTGCGCACAAACCCGTTGGCACCACTCTGGTAGCAGGCAATGATGTCGGACTGTTCGCTGGACGAGGTCAGCATGACCACAGGCACCAGCGCCGTGAGCGGGTTGGCACGCACACTGCGCAACACGTCCAGGCCCGACAGCTTGGGCAATTTCATGTCCAGCAAAATGAACGCTGGTTGCTTGTGGGTATCGCGCCCGGCATGTGCACCCTGGCCAAACAGGTAGTCCAGGGCTTCCGCGCCGTCACGGGCGGTGACGATCGCGGTATCGGGCCCCTGCTCCTGCAAGGTCAGGACGGTAAGTTCGAGGTGGTCCGGGTTGTCTTCCACTACAAGGATGGGGTTGTCGTTCATAAGACCTTCACCATGCGCGTTGATCGGTGGCCGGTCAAGGCCATCATTTTCATCATCTTTGTCATATTACAGAAGTTCACAAAATTGTCTATGCGTAGTCGCCGCATGGTTCTGTTTCTCCTTGTTCGCACTGTCTGGTCAATGGCTTCAGCAAGTGCCGGACCATGAACTTACCATCGGGGCACGGCCTCATCTTTCAACTGGTTGCGCAAGGCTGCGTAATCCGGGACCACCGCGCGCACTGTGTCCCAAAAGCGCGGGCTGTGGTCCATCACACGCAGATGGCTCAGTTCATGAACCACTACGTAATCAATGACGGAAAGCTTGAAATGGATCAGCCGCCAGTTCAGGCGTATCGCGCCATCGGCGCTGGCGCTGCCCCAGCGGGTGCCCGCGCTGCTCAGGCTGAGTTTGCGCCATTGCACCCCCAGATGCGGGGCGAAGTGGTTCAGCCGGTCCGTAAAAACCTGTTTGGCCCGGCGCATCAGCCAGGCCTGCACCGAATCGCGGATCTGCTCGGCCGTGGCGTCGTGGGCCAGGCCGATGCGCAGGATGTTCCGGGGCGCTGCGGGGTCAGAGCTTTCTGCGGTCTGCAGTTCGCCGCCAATGCCCCCGAAAGCATGGCGCGGATCAATCACCACCTGCACCGTCTCGCCCAGCAGCGGCAGTGTGGTGCCGTCGCGCCACTCGATGCGCGCCGCTTCCAGCCGCTGATGCCGCGCGCGGGTTTCCTGCAGCTTGGCAAGAATCCAGCCGGCTTTTTCCTGGACGGCTTTGTCAATTTCATACAGGGGCACCCACTTGGGGGCGCTCACCACCAGGCCATCGGCGCCCACCGAAAAGCCAATGGTCCGGCGTTTGCCGCGGCGGAACTGGTAAGCCACGACGGTGTCGGCCAGCAGCGCTTCGCGCGTGGCCGCCGGGTGGCGGTAGGTGGCGGGTGCCAGAACCTGCTGCAGGGTCTGCGCCGGTCGCAAATCCACCGGGCCGGCATCTGCTAGCGCTTCAATAGCAGGTTGCGCAGGCAGGACGGGGGCTGCAGGCCGATTTGACCTGATTTTTCCAGCCCGGCGCGGCGCCACGGGTGCCGGCGCGGGAATCTCGGTGCCAAACAGGTCAAGCGTGAACTGGAGAAGCCTTTGCATCCCGGGAGTTTAGGGCCTGTTCACACTATTTATACAAGTGCGAACAGGCCATAACGCCCCAGACCGGGCGTCAGAAGCGGGTGGTGGCGGTTTCCGGGTAAGCCTCGGGATCGAGCCGCCGCATCTCGGCTTCGATCCAGGCCTCGACTTCGCGCATCAGTTCATCGGGCTTGCGGCCCACACTGCTGATCGGTTTGCCAATCGAGATATCGACAATGCCGGGCTTCTTGATGAAAGCCTTGCGCGGCCAGCACTTGGCCGAAGTCACGGCAATCGGAATCACCGGCGCGCCGGTTTCTATCGCCAGCCGCGTGCCGCCGGTTTTGTAAACGCCATGCTGGCCGCGCGCTATGCGTGTGCCTTCCGGAAACATGATGACCCAGACACCCTGGCCCATCAGGCGGCGGCCCTGTTCCACCACCTTGTTGAAAGCCTGGGCGCGCTGGCTGCGGTCAATATGGATCATGTCCATGCGGGCCATGGCCCAGCCGAAAAACGGCACGTAGAGCAATTCTTTCTTGAACACATAGGCCAGCGGATGCGGCATCAGCGTCGGCATCGAAAAGGTCTCCCAGGTGCTCTGGTGTTTGAGCAGCAGCACGGCCGCGCTTTTTTCGCCGGTCGGCAGGTTTTCCATGCCGGTCACCCGGTTCTTGATGCCGAGGATGAAGGTGCCGCCGCTGACGGCCACGCGCAACCAGCCGGCGCACATCCAGTAAATCTGCGTGCTGCTGCCGAACAGCGAAAAAACCAGGACGGCGAGGGCCCAGGGAATCACGGTGACAGTCATCCACAGCAGATGCAGGATGGAGCGGATCAGGGCCATGGTGTCTTCTCGGTCAGGTTATGCATGTTTTATGGCTCCAGCCCTTATGCAGCAAGGGCAAGCAGCTACCATTTTTATAGCGTCAGGGCGCCGCGCTGCGGCTCAGGATGAACGCAGCAAAGGCCGCCAGGTCGGCGTGCAGCCGCGTCCCTGGGGGCAGGCCCTCGGGTTGCCCGCCGCTGCGCCACACCTCCGACTTGCCGGTCAGCACCAGATGAGGCTCGCAACCCGCGGCGGCGCCCGCCACCAGATCACGCACTGTATCGCCCGCGGTGGGCACGCCCTTGAGCGGCACGCCGAAGCGTGCACCGATCTGCTCAAACAGGCCGGGCAGCGGCTTGCGGCAGGTGCAGCGCTCCTCGGGGCTGTGCGGGCAATAAAACACCGCATCGATGCGCCCGCCCAGCGCGGCCAACAAGCGGTGCATCTTGGAATGCATGGCATTGAGCGCCGCCACGTCAAACAGACCACGGCCCAGGCCCGACTGGTTGGACGCGATCACCACATGCCAGCCCGCGTGGGTGAGCCGTGCAATGGCCTCCAGCGAGCCGGGCAGCGGCACCCACTCTTCCGGCGACTTGACGTAGTCGTCGCTGTCGCGGTTGATGGTGCCGTCGCGGTCGAGGATGACGAGTTTCACGGGGTTCCCGGATCAGGCAGCGAGTTTGGAAAGGTCGGCCACGCGGTTCATGGCCTCATGCAGACTTTTGAGCAGGCCTTGCCGGTTCAGGCGCAAATCGGTCTGCTCGGCATTGACCATCACGCCCTCAAAAAAGGCATCGACAGGCGCGCGCAACGCCGCGAGCGATTGCAATGAAGCGGTGTAGTCGCCGGCTTCAAACCGGGCCCGGGCCTGGGGCACCACGTTCTGCATGGCGGCGTAGAGCGCAATTTCCGCAGGCTCCTTGAGCAGCGCATCGCTGACATGGGCATCCACCGCGTCAGCTTTCTTCAGGATGTTGCTGATGCGCTTGTTGGCGGCGGCCAGGGCCGGGGCTTCGGGCAGGGCTGCGAAGGCGCGAACGGCGGCGAGGCGTTTGGCCACGTCGCCGAGGCGCTGCGGACGCAGGGCCAGCACCGCATCCACTTCCTGGGCGCTGTAACCCTGTTCGCGCAGAGAACCGGCAAAGCGGTCGTAGATGAAGTCAACAAGCGCGGCCGAAGCGTGCTGGATCCTGTCGCCGAAAACCGGTGTTGCAACCGCCACCAGGTCGGCAAGACCTACAGGCAAATCCTTCTCGACCAGCATGCGAATCACGCCAAGTGCATGACGGCGCAAGGCAAACGGATCCTTGTCGCCGGTCGGCAGGTTGCCGATCCCGAACATGCCGACCAGGGTTTCGAGCTTGTCGGCCAGCGCCACCACCACGCCTGCCTCGTTGCGCGGCAACTCGTCGCCGGCAAAGCGGGGTTTGTAGTGGTCTTCAATCGCATCGGCCACCTCCACCGACAGGCCGTCATTGAGCGCGTAATAACGGCCCATGATGCCCTGCAACTCGGGGAACTCGCCGACCATGTCGGTCACCAGATCGGTCTTGGCCAGCTGCGCAGCCTGGTCGGCCTGCTGCGCCAGCATGTCGCCACCCAGTTGCTGGCCGATGGCCTTCGCAATCGCGCGCACACGTTCAACCCGCTCGCCTTGCGTGCCCAGCTTGTTGTGATACACCACCTTGCCCAAGCCTTCAACACGCGAGGCCAAGGTTCTCTTGCGGTCCTGGTCGAAGAAGAATTTGGCATCGGCCAGACGCGGGCGCACCACGCGTTCATTGCCGCCGATCACGGCACTCGCATCCGCCGGGCTGATGTTGCTGACCACCAGGAACTTGTTGCTGAGCTTGCCCGAGGCTTCGAGCAGCGGGAAGTACTTCTGGTTGGCCTTCATCGTGAGGATCAGGCATTCCTGCGGCACATCGAGGAATTCTTTCTCGAACTCGCAGACCAGCACGTTGGGCCGCTCGACCAGCGCGGTCACTTCATCGAGCAGCGCGTCGTCGTCGATGGCTTTGACGCCACCGCCAACTTTGGCTGCAGCGGCAGCCAGTTGTTTTTCGATCTCGGCCTTGCGCTCGGCAAAACTGGCGATCACCGCGCCATCTTTTTTCAGCGTGGCCGCATAGCTGTCAGCGTCCTTGAATACCACAGGATCGACGGCAGCCTCGAAGCGATGACCGTGCGTGCTGTTGCCGGCTTTCAGACCCAGCGCCTCGATGGCGACGACCTCGCTGCCGTGCAAGGCAACCAGGCCGTGGGCTGGCCGCACAAACTTCACATCGCTCCAGCCATCGGCCAGCTGGTAGGTCATGACCTTGGGGATCGGCAGCTTGGCAATCGCTTCGAGCAGGGCTTTCTGCAAACCCTCCACCAGCGTGGCACCTTTGACATTGCTGTCGTAAAACAATGCCTCGGCCTTGCCGTCAGGGGCGCGCTTGAGGCCGGCCACGGCCGAGGCGTCGGCGCCCAGCGCCTGCAGCTTTTTGAGCAGTGCCGGCGTGGCATTGCCGGAGGCATCCAGCCCCACCGCCACCGGCATGAGTTTTTGCGAAACCGCCTTGTCGGTGCCCTGCGCGGCGACAGCAGTGACATGAGCCGCGAGGCGGCGCGGAGAGGCAAACGAGGTCAAGACCGAGTCCGCAGCGGTCAGGCCCTGGGCCTTGAGCTGCTCGAACAACACACCGGCAAAGGCGTCGCCGAGTTTCTTGAGCGCCTTGGGCGGCAGCTCTTCCACAAACAGTTCGACCAGAAGGTTCTTCGTTGTCATTTCTTATGCAGCCTTCTTGATCGTCGGGGTCATCGCGTCCACCCACTCGCGCGGCGCCATCGGGAAACCCAGGCGCTCACGGCTTTCGTAATAACTCTGCGCCACGGCGCGCGCCAGGTTGCGGATGCGACCGATGTAGGCGGCGCGTTCGGTCACGCTGATGGCACCGCGTGCATCCAGCAGGTTGAAGCTGTGCGCGGCCTTGAGCACCTGCTCGTAGGCCGGCAGTGCGAGCTGGACTTCGATCAGGTGTTTGGCCTGCTTTTCATGCGCGCTGAAGGCGGTAAACAGGAAGTCGGCATCGCTGTGTTCGAAGTTGTAGGCCGACTGCTCTTTTTCGTTCTGCAGATAGACGTCGCCGTAGCTCATGCTGTCGGTCCATTTCAGGTTGTAGACGTTGTCCACGCCCTGCAGATACATGGCCAGGCGCTCCAGGCCGTAAGTGATCTCGCCGGTGATCGGTTTGCAGTCGATGCCGCCAACCTGCTGGAAATAGGTGAACTGCGTGACCTCCATGCCGTTGAGCCAGACCTCCCAGCCCAGGCCCCAGGCGCCCAGCGTGGGGTTCTCCCAGTCGTCCTCGACAAAACGAATGTCGTTCTTTTTCAAATCGAAGCCCAGCGCTTCCAGCGAGCCGAGGTACAGCTCCAGGATGTTGGCGGGCGCTGGCTTGAGCACCACCTGGTACTGGTAGTAATGCTGCAAGCGGTTCGGGTTCTCGCCGTAGCGGCCGTCCTTGGGACGGCGGCTGGGCTGCACATAGGCGGCCTTCCACGGCTCCGGGCCGAGCGCTCTCAAAAAAGTAGCGGTGTGTGATGTGCCGGCGCCGACTTCCATGTCATAAGGCTGCAAAAGCGCGCAGCCCTGGGCGTCCCAGTAGGACTGCAACTTCAAGATGATTTGCTGAAAGGTCAACATAGATAGGTGTGCCGCGACGCCGGGTCGCGGATAAGGGACCGCACGGGCCGAACCCGCGAAAACCCTTGATTTTACGGAGCTTTTTCCGGTTTACCCTCGGACACAAAGAAAGTGCCATGACAACACAACAACTGATCCTCACGCTGGTCCTGGCGACCATGGTTTTTTCGGTCGCGCTTGAGCTGCGAATTGACGACTTCAAGCGTGTCGCACAAACACCGCGGGCGGTGATCTGCGGTCTGATCCCCCAGTTCATCCTGCTGCCGGTCGGCACCTGGGCGGCCACCCTGCTGCTGGACCTGCCGCCCAATGTCGAGGCCGCGATGATCCTGGTCGCGGCCTGCCCCGGCGGCAGCCTCAGCAATGTGATCACCCACCTGGGGCGCGGCAACACCGCGCTGTCGGTCAGCGTGTCGGCCGTGGCCAGTGTGATTGCGCTGTTCGCCACGCCTTTCAATTTCAGCTGGATGATAGCCACCAACCCGGCCACGGCGGCCTGGATGCGCGAACTCAGCATCGACCCGTCCGGCATCTGGCTGAGTCTGCTGCTGTTGCTGGCCGTGCCCATGGGCCTGGGCCTGCTGTTTTCACACAAGCTTCCGGCGCTGACAGCGCGCATCCGCAAGCCGCTGGGAAATTTCGCCGTGCTTTGCCTGTTGCTGTTCATCGTGGCCGGCCTGATCAAGGAGCGCCAGCTGCTGACGCTGGGCCTGCTGCCCACGCTGCTGATTGTGGTGGTGCACAACGCCTGCGGGTTGTTTTTCGGCTGGGCCACCAGCATGGCGATGCGGGTCAGCGAGAAAGACCGCAGAGCCGTCATGATCGAAGGCGGCATGCAAAATTCGGGGCTGGCGCTGGGCATCATCGGCGTGCAGTTCGGCAGCGACCTGGGCATGGTCACCGTGGCCAGCCTGTGGGGCATCTGGCACATCGTGAGCGGCCTGGTCATGGTTTATTGGTGGAGGAGACACGATGCTCGATCTTCTGGTTAAGGGCGCGACCGTGGTGGATGGCCGCGGCGGCGAACCTTTTGTCGCCGATGTCGGCGTGCGTGACGGCCGCATCGACGAAGTCGGCGTCATCAGCGAAGCCGCACACGAGACCGTGGATGCCGCCGGCCTGTGGCTGACACCCGGTTTTGTCGACATCCACACCCATTACGACGGCCAGGTGACCTGGGACGCCAATTTCACGCCCAGCATCTACCACGGCGTGACCACACTGGTGATGGGCAACTGCGGCGTCGGCTTCGCGCCGGTACGGCCCGGCCACCAGGACGACCTGATCAAACTCATGGAGGGTGTGGAAGACATTCCCGGCGCGGCGCTGTACGAAGGCATACGCTGGGACTGGGAGAGTTTTCCGCAGTACATGGACGCGCTGGACAAGACCCCGCGCAGCCTGGACTACCTGGTTCAGGTGCCGCACGACCCGCTGCGCATGTATGTGATGGGGGAGCGCGCGGTCGCCAAAGAGGCCGCGACGCCGGACGACATCGCCGCCATGCGCAGGCTGCTGCACGAAGCGTTGCAGGCCGGCGCGGCCGGCTTCAGCACCGGCCGCAGCGACAACCACCGCACGTCGGAGGGCAAGGAGACCCCGGCCGCTGAAGCCACGGCCGCCGAGCTTGTCGGCCTGGCCAGCGCGTTCGATGGTGTTGATCACGGCGTGTTGCAGGTGGTCAGCGACTTCGACCTGTTGCAAGGACCCCAGCGCTTTGACGCCGAGTTCGACCTGGTCGAACAAATGGCGCGCGCCAGTTGCAAACCGCTGTCCATGACCTGGCTGCAGCGCGACCCCGGCGGCGAGCAGTACGAGGCGATACGCGAACGTGTCGACAAGGCGGTGGCGAGCGGCCTGCCGCTGTTTCTGCAGGCCGCCGTGCGTGGCATCGGCGTCATCAACGGGCTGGATGCGAGTTTCCACCCCTTCATGGGCTTTCCCGGCTACAAGGAAATTGCCCACCTGCCGCTGCCCGAACGCGCCGCGGCGCTGCGCGAGCCGGCCCGCAAGGCGCGCATCCTGTCCGAAAAATCAGAGCGCCTGGCCGGTGACGGCACGGCGATTCCGCCGCTGGTGGACATCCTGCTGGCGCGCATTGACATGATCAGCGGCCGCATGTTCCCGCTGGACGAAAAGCTCAACTACGAGCCGAACGTGATGCAGAGTTTTCTGGTGCAGGCCAAACAGCGCGGCATCACACCGCTGGAAGCGCTGTACGACCACCTGGCCGGCGGCGACGGCAGCCACCTGATCTATTTCCCGATCTTCAACTACAACAGCGGCTCGCTGGACGCGGTGCGGCAGATGCTGGCGCACCCGCGTGTGCTCTCCAGCCTCAGCGATGCCGGCGCGCACGTGGGCACGGTGTGCGACGCGAGTTTCACCACCTTCATGCTGACGCACTGGGTGCAGGGGCGGGCTGAGGGCAAGCTGCCGCTGGGGCAGGCGGTGGAAATGCTGACGCGGCGCAACGCGCGTTATCTGGGCCTGACCGACCGCGGCGAGATCGCGCCCGGCCAGCGCGCCGACCTGAACCT
>CBFGNA010000055.1:0-9907 GCA_965650045.1 uncultured Polaromonas sp. | reverse complement strand
GCCCGGCGGGCGGCTGGTACAGCGGCACGGTGTAGCCATTGCCGCTCACGCGGCTGGCCTTGAACACCGGCTCGTAATAACTGGTCAACAGCCCGTCGGCGGCGCCTTGCGGCGTTTCCACGCGGTAGGGCTGCAGCCGGCTGACCATCCAGGCACGCTGCTCGTCGGCACTGGCGATGCTCAGGCGCCGCACGTCGCCACACAGCGGCGCAAACACCGGCCCCGGCCGCTCGCAGCTTTTCAGCCAGGCATTCCAGGCCTCGAACAAGGCATCGTTTTCAAAACCGGGCAACTCGGACCAGGCCACCGGCACCCAGCGGCTTTTGCCCTGGGTTCTTGCGGGCGGCAAGACGCCGCCGACATCCGGACGGGCCGGGCCGGCCACCGCCGGCGGCGCCGTTGTCGATGGTGCGGCAGGACCCGGCGGGGGCGCCGTCCCGCACGAGGCGAGCAGCCAGGTGAAGGCGATAATGGCGGCGGTTTGTGTTACCCGGGAAAGAACAGTCATGGCCTTACTTTTACTTGAAGCCCTGGGGGCCTTGCTCATTCTGGTCTTCATCGTCTGGTGGACCATGTTCTCCGGCCGTAAAAACGGCGAGCTCAAGGACCGCGCAGAGCACGATCCGGCGTCCGGAAAGCACGACGAGCCGCTATAAATTACGTAGCAGGTTAGCCAGCTCCACGGCCGACTTTACGCTCATTTTGTCAAAAACCCGGGCCCGGTGGACTTCCACCGTGCGCACGCTGATGTCGAGCTGATCGGCCACCAGCTTGTTCGGCAGCCCCTCCACCACCAGCCGCATCACGTCGCGCTCGCGCTCCGTCAGGCCATCAAGGCGGGCGCGCAGGCCGGTGTGCTCGCTGCGCTGCGCCAGCGCAGCCGCCGACTGCGCGAGCGCCTGCTCGATGCGGTCCACCAGCACATTGTCTGAAAACGGCTTCTCGCAAAAATCAAAAGCCCCGCGCTTGACGGCATCCACGGCGGTCGGCACGTCGGCATGGCCCGTCAGAAAAATCACCGGCATGGCCGGCAACAGGCCGCAGGCAATGAGCTTTTCGAACATCGCCAGCCCGCTCATGCCACCCATGCGCACATCGAGCAACACGCACGATGGCGCGTTGACCTCAAACGCACCCGAAATGCGCAGATCAAAGGCTTCTGCACTTTCAAACGACTCGCTGGGCAGGCGGCGCGAACGCAACAGCCAGGCCAGCGCCTCGCGCACACTGGCATCGTCGTCGACGATGTAGACGGTGGCATTCTGAATCGGTTCCATGGCAATTCCTTCTAGGGCGACCCGGCCGCCGGGGCGGCCTGGGAAAGGGGTTCACCGGGGCTGGCCGCCACCGGCAGGGTGAAAGTGAAAATCGTACCTTGGGGCAACACCGCTTCGAAGCCCAGGAAGCCGCCATGCTGCTCGATCACGGTGCGGCACAGGCTCAGGCCCAGGCCCATGCCTTCGGCCTTGGTCGTGAAAAACGGCGTGAAAAGCTGCTGCGCAACCTTCTCCGAAATGCCCTCGCCATGGTCAATCACGGCGAACTCCACCCACCGGCTCCAGGCATTGGATGCGGCAGGGCGCACGCGCAGGGTCAGCAACTTGTCGGCGCGGCGGTTCTTGTCCAGCCCCTGCATCGCCTGCATGCCGTTGCGCGCGAGATTGAGCAGGACCTGCTCGACCATGGTCCGGTCGCACAGCACGGGGCCGCAAGCCGCATCCACCTGGATCTGCACACGGACCCCGAGCTTGCGCGCCTGCAGGCTGACCAGCGGCATCACCGCATCAAACAGCGCGCGCGGGGCAATCGGTTCGCGCACCTGCTCGCGCCGGCGCACGAAGTCGTGCACGCTCTTGATGACCTTGCCGGCCCGCTCGGCCTGCTCGGCAATGCGGCGCATGGCGAGCTGCAGGTCCTCGCTGACCGACGCCTGCTGGCCATCGGCGGCTGCGCTTTGCAGCAGGTTCAGCGAACCCGTGGCGTAGCTGGAGATGGCGGCCAGCGGCTGGTTCAGCTCGTGGCTCAGCAGGGACGCCATCTCACCCACCGTGGCCAGGCGGGCCGTGGCCTGCAGCCGGTCCTGGCTGGCACGCGAGAGTTCCTCGATGCGCCGCTGCTCACTGACATCGAGAATGGCGCTCATCCAGCCGGTCTGCTTGCCGACGGCATTGATCAGCGGCGCCTCGATGATCAGCACCGGAAAGCGCGAGCCGTCGCGCCGCATGAACACCGATTCAAAACCTTCACGCGGCAAGGTGGCGCCGACGGCCAGCCGGCTGGCTTGGCGCTGTCCGTATTCCTCCACCTGTTCGGGCGGCCAGTAAGGCGGCGGCGCGTCGCGGTGCAACAGGTCACCAGGCTCCATGCCGACCATCTGGCAAAACGCCGGGTTCACGTAAGTCACCCGGCCCTGCAGGTCGCGGGCGCGCATGCCGGTGACCAGCGAATCCTCCATCGCCTTGCGAAAGGCCAGCGCATCGGCCAGATCGTGCTCCACCTTCAGGCGCCGCCGCATGTCGCGGCCCAGCAGTATCAGCACCGCCACCAGCGCCATGGACATGGCGGTGACCAGGGCGGTCAGCAGGTTGGGGAACAGGGCCGGCGTTCCGCGTCGGCTTTCAAGGCGCAGAACCAGCGTGTTGCCCGGCAGGTCCAGCAGTTGCTGGGCGATATAGGCCTGGCTGCCGCGTGTCGGGTTGCCGTACATGGCCAGTCGCGTGCCATCGGCTTCGGTGAAAGCCACGCCCTGGCCCCTCGCGACCTGCCGGCCCACCAGCTCTGACAACATGTCCGGGAGCGAATAGGTGGCCACCAGGTAACCCACCAGCCGCCCGGAGGTCAGGACCGGCAGGCACATGTCCAGCACTTCCACGCCCAGGCCATCGGCCTGCGGCAGGAAGTAACTGGTGGAATAGGCCGGCCCGCTGAAGCGCCGCGCCGCTGTGCAGGCAAAAACCACATCGCTCTGCGTGGCGTCGCGGCCCAGCCGCTCAAAAACCGACGTGCGATAGGGCGTCTCGGCAAAGGACACCAGGTCCAGCCCCAGATCGCGCCATTCCACGCGCATCATCTCGCGGTTCTCGTGCATCAGCGCAGCGGCCTGCAGCCGCCAGGCGTCCGGCCCCGGGTTGTTGACCTGCAGGGCCTGAAAGCTCTGCACATTGCGCGTGAGCTCGGCGCGGATGTCCGTGGTCATTTGCGCCGCGTCCTGCTCCAGGCGGCTTTGCACCTGGCTGGCTTCATAACGCCCGGCCAGCCAGACCAGGGTGGACAGCAGGCTCACCAGCAAGGCCACCAGCAGCATCCACAAGGCCCAGCGCCGGCTCCAGCGCCTGCCGACGCGCCGGCCGAAGGCTTGCAAGGCCGGGCTCACAACACCCCGTGCTTCAGGGCTGGAAGCTGCTGCCGCACATCTTTCAGGCGGCCGGCCGTCAACTCGGCCAACACCACGCCCGGGCCCTGGGCGTGTTGCGCAAGAATCCCGCCCCAGGGATCAGCGATCAGGCTCTGGCCCCAGGTCCGGCGCTGGTTTTCGTGCACACCCCCTTGTGCAGCGGCCACGACGTAGGCCTGGTTCTCGATGGCACGTGCGCGCAGCAGGATCTCCCAGTGCGCCTGCCCGGTGGTGTAGGTGAAGGCGCTGGGCACCAGCAGCAGATCCGCCTTCAAGGCGCGATAGAGTTCGGGAAAACGCAGGTCATAACAAATGCTCAGGCCGACGCGGTAGCTGTGGCCGTCGGCAGATGGCAGGTCAAACGTGACCGGCCCGGTGCCGCTTTCGATGACACGCGATTCGTCGTACTGCTCGCGCCCGTTGTCGAACCTGAAAAGATGGATCTTGTCGTAACGGGCGACGCATTGGCCCGAGGGCGCGTACACCAGCGAACTGTTGCGCACATGCGCGCTGTCGCTGGCGCACAGCGGCACGGTTCCTCCGGCAATCCAGAGTTTGAGTTCCCGCGCCGAGGCCGACAGGAAGTCCTGGATGACGCCCTGGCCCGCCGTCTCCCGCGCCGCCAGCTTGTCGGTGTCCTTCCAGCCCATCAGGCAAAAATACTCCGGCAACACCGCCAGTTCGGCGCCCTGCGCGGCCGCCTGCGCCAGCAGCGCCCTGGCGGCATCCAGATTGGCCTGGACCCCGGCGCCGGAGACCATTTGAAGGGCAGCGACCAGCATGTCTATTTCTCCCCGCTATCTTCGCCGGCCCTGGCGCCGGCCGGTGGTTTGCGTTCCTGCTTGACGATCTTGGGATTGGTCCAGGTGCCATCGATGTGGAACTCCTGGGTCGTGGCCTGCGTCAATGGCCGCCGCAGGAAATACTGCGCCAGAAAAGTGCCCAGGCCGATGGCCGGATTGATCACGGTGGCAATCAGGGAAGCCGTACCGGCGTTGATTTCCGGCACCACCACCACCGTCAGGTTCTGCGTTTCCTTGGCGATATCGGCGGTGCCTTCCATCAGCACGGCAGCATTGACGCCCTTCATCTGCAGGTTGTTGGTGAACGCCAGACCCTGTGTGATGCTGACATCGCCGCGCACAAAATCAAACGAGAAGCCTTCGGAAAACACGTCACGGAAGTCCAGGGTCAGGCGCCGCGGCAAGGCCTGCAGGCTCAGCACCCCCAGCAGCTTGGCAATGCCGGGATCGGCCTTGAGAAACTGGCCCGACGCCACATTCACGTTGAACTGCCCGTTCAGGCTGGGGTAGTCCAGGCTCAGGGGAGAACCGATCCAGGCGATCTGCCCTTCCAGCCGGCCCTTGCCGCGGCGGATCACATCGCCCATGCCGAAGCGCCGGAGCAATTCGCCCGAATCCTCGATGTCGAGCCGGAAGTTCATCACCGTGCGCCGCCGTTCGGCCGGGGTGCGCCCGCCGGTCGCCACGGCGGCCCTTTCCTGCGCGTGGAGGGCCACCCAGTTGCCATTGGCCGTGAGCGTCGCCTCCGGCATGATGACGTTGAGCTTGGTGAGCCGCCACTCGCGCACGCCGCCTTCCCGGGCCACCGTGCCGGCGCCGCGGTTGATCGCCTCGATTTCAACCCGCCCGAGTTTTTTCCCGCGCAGCTCCAGGTCCTCGACGACGATATCGAGCGCCGGGATGCTGGCCGGCTGTTCGTTCAGGATCGCCTCGACCTCGCTGGCCGTCCCCTGACCCAGGCTCAGGCGCGACAGCCGACCATACAGGCGGCCCGCGCCGGCCCCACCGGGCTGGCGAAACTCCACATAACCATTGAGTTCCGCCGCATCGACGTTGGCGCGCCAGGTCAGGCCATCGCGCGATCCGCCCAGCACCACGTTGTGAAGGGTTCGCCCTTCCACCAGCAGTTCTTTGGCCCGGATGGCCATGGTGGTGGGCAGGTAGCTGAGCACGGCGCTGGCCGGCGTCAGCCGGACACTTGCGGCGGCCGGGGACTCGGTCACGCCGGAAGCATCCAGCACCTTTTCCCAGGCATCGATGTCCACTTTGGCGAGATTGATGTTGGCTGCCACGCCGCTGTCGGGCACGGGCGCCGTCTCGCCGGCTTCCAGGCCCACGGCCAGGCTGCCGCGCAGCACACGCGGCTCGGCGCCACTGATGTCACGCAGGTACATCACGGAAGCCACCTTGCCCACACTGAGCGACAACTGGTCCTGCACTGTCGGCCCGGCGCCGGGCGCTCGCACGGCGGTGTTGTCCAGCCGCAGCGCCAGCGTGCTGTCGGCGCTTTTGGCCAGTGGCGCCGGCAGGCTCAGGGCCATGCCCTGCAGATTGCTGGTCACACTGAGCTCGGTCATCCCCCGTGTGAATCCGAGGCTTGCGGTGTAGGCCGTGCTTCCACTGGCATGGGCGCCCAGCCGGGCGGCCATGCCGAGTTCTTTCGCCTGCCGCAGTCCTTCGGCACTGACCGTCCCCTGGGCGCGGATCACCACCGCCGCATCCGGAAAATCCGCCGTGCCCGCGGCGCTGCGCGGCGTGGTTCGGGTTCCGCCTTCCAGCCGGATGTCTCCGCCCAGCATCCGGCCCTGGCCCCCCGAAATCGCAAAACCGCTTTCACTGAAATGCACCAGCCCCTTCAGGCGCGTCAATGTGGGGGTGTCCGGCGTGAACTGGACATCGCTTCCCGCCACGTTGACGCTGCCCTGCACCCGGGTTTTGGCCACATCGGCCAGCGGCAGGCTGAGCTGGAATTTGTAGTCTGCCGCGCCGCTGGCCGTGGCTCTGGCCAGCGCCTTGCCCGTCAGCTCACCGAGCGGCGAGGTATTCACAAACCCCAGCGCATCTGCGAGCGGCCCCTTGACTTCGGCAAGGACCTGCACCGTGGCGGCGTGCATCAAGTCCGGAATGTGTGCGTCGGCCTTGACCAGTTGCAAACCGGCCACCCGGCCGCTGGCGCCGTTGACGTGCAGGGAGGCACGGTCAAACACCAGCTCGCCCGCCAGATCCCCCAGCGCCGGCCAGGCGGCGGCTTGCCGCGGCTGGATGGAACGGGGCACGTAGGCATAGGTGGCGTTGGCGACTTTGGCGGAAATCCGGAATTCGCCGTGCTTGGGATCGGCAAACGGCAGGTTCCTGAGATCGCCCTTGACCTTGAACCTGACGTCGGACAGGTCGCCTTGTGTCACCGCGTCCCGCACGTAATGCCGGACGGTTTCGGGCAGGACCAGCGGGAGGTAGCGATGCACGCGGCTGCCGTCACCGCGGCTGAGGCTGCCCTGCAAATCCAGCACGCCGGGGAAACGGCCCTGGTGGCCGGCCGCTGCGGCCACCTCCGCGGTATGCCATCCGGCCTGCGCGCTGCCCTGGGCGTCGGCATTGGCAAACGTCATGTTGCGCAACTGCAGGTCGATATGGGGTCCGGCCAGCTTCCACTGGGCATCCGCGGAAAACTGGTCAAACAGCACGCGCGGATCTTCAAAAATGCCGGGCAGGTCGAGTTCGCCGTTGCTGATCCTGACCCTGGCCTGGCCGCCCTGCTGTGTCAGGTCGAAGTCCACGCTGGCACCACGCACGCCGGGGCGGCCGACGGGCCGGGCGTTGCCGGCGGAGGCCGCCTGTGGCGCGGCAAGCTGCGATGCAATCTGCAGGCCCGCCACGCGGCCTTTGGCGGAATAGGCCGTGGGGGCCTGCAGCGGACCCTGCCAGCGCGCATCCAGCGTCTCCACCAGGCCTTCGGGTGCCAGCTCGGCGATCAGGCCGTGGGCCGCCTGCCCCAGGGGCAGCCGCCCGGCAATCCGGGCCAGCGCCGCCAGGTCCAGTTTGTCCGCCTTGAGCTCCCCGCGTTCCGGCGTCTGGCCTTCCGCGCCGGTATAGACCAGCGAGGCATTGCCGCCTGGCCACTGCAGGCCGTCGCTGGTGCGAAATTGCAGGTTGTCGGTGGCCACGTCGAAACCATGGGCCAGCTGCCGGCCGCTGATGCGCCCGGTCACCGCCTGCAGCGCCAGCACCTCCAGCGTCCGTCCCAGCCGGGCATCCACCTCCATCAAGGCCAGGTCGGCAGTTGCGCCGGTGAACTGGCCCTCATGCACATCTGCCCAGGCCCGCAGGGCACCGGAACCCGCCTTCAGCTCGATGCCCAGGCTGTCCAGGCTGGCGTAGCGCTGGACCTCGGAAACATCCACCCGGCTGAACTCGGCATACAGTTGCCCCGCCCATTGCTGCCAGCGCCCGGCGCCGCCGGACAGGAACGGTTCGCGGAACACGCCACGCAGGCTGAAACGCTCGCCCCAGGCCGGCGGCGGCGTGGCGTCCAGGCGCATCAGGTGCCGCTGGCCGGGGTTGCGCGAGGTCCAGTCCACCTCGCTCAGGACCAGCGGCGGCGCCTGCCGCAGGTCGTCGCGCCAGCGCACGGTACCGCCGCGGATCAGCAATTCGGTTTGCGAAAAGAACCAGTCTGCGCCGGCATGCCCGTCGCCGCGGGCCTGCTGCACATCCAGGCCGGCGATGTAAATTTTCCCGTCCGCCGTGCGCCGGATGTCCAGCTCGGGGCGGTCGATGTAAAGCTGCTCGAAACCGAGACGCCACAGCGACGAGGGCGACACCGCCGCCAGCACCCGCGGCAAGCGCAGGGCCGGCCGCCCCTGCGCATCCAGCAGGGCCACATCGCGCAGCTCGAAAGAAGGGATCAGCCCCCCCGAGCGGGCGGTGATCTGGCCGATGCGGACCGGAACCCCCAGGGCGCGGGTGGCCGCGCTTTCCAGGCGCGGGCGAAACTCGCCGATTCGCGGCACAATCCAGCCGTGAAGCACGGTCCAGGCCGCGGCGAACAGGACCCAGAAAGCCAGAACCAGCCCCAGGGCAATGCGCGCAGCCGCGGCGGCAAATTTCAGACGTCGGGTGGGGAGCACGGGCTGGGGGGTCGATTGATCCATTGACATGAGAATTATGACCTTCAGCGCTTTCGTCCGTTCAATGCTCCAGCGGGAACCCGTGGCATGTCTGTGCCGGTGAGCCTCCCGGCGGCCGCGTCGGACCATTCGCGTTTTGCCCAGCGCATACGGCGGCGTTATGCCGCCCAACTGGCACTGCTGCCGGCCGGTGAACCGGTGCGCGCCACCATGCAGGCCGCTTACGAGGCGCTCAGACCCCTGGAAGCCGACACCGGGGTCCGCCTGCGCATCCTGCGCCAGCTGGTGCTCGAACGCCTCATCGTGCTGGATTGCGACCATCCCGCGACCACTTCGGGGGGGCTTCCCCTGACGGTGGTCACCCGCGCCATGACCGAGCTCGCCGAGCTGGCGCTCGATATCGCCATCTGCGAATCGCGGCCGGCGCTGGATGCGCTGTATGGCCCGCCGCAGTCACCCGCATCGGAAGCAGCGCCCGCTGGCCGGGCGCAGTTGTGGGTGATCGGCATGGGCAAGCTGGGCGCGCGCGAGCTCAATGTCTCCAGCGACATCGATCTGATTTATGTGTACGACCATGACGGTGAAACGGCTGGCCGCGAGGACGGACGGGGCGTGGTGTCCAACCATGAGTATTTTGCGCAGCAGGTCAAGGCCATCCACACCCTGATCGGCGACACCACCGAACACGGCTTTGTGTTTCGTGTGGATCTGGCGCTGCGGCCCAATGGAAACTCCGGGCCGGCGGCGGTGTCGCTCAACGCCCTGGAGGAATACTTCCAGGCCCAGGGGCGCGAGTGGGAACGGTTTGCCTGGCTCAAGAGCCGGGTGGTCGCGCCGCTGGAATGTATCCGCAGCGGTTCGGCCCAGGCGCTGCGTGGCTCGGTGCTGCCTTTTGTTTTTCGCCGCTACCTCGACTACAACGTCTTCGATTCGCTGCGCCTGCTGCACCGGCAGATCCGTGAACACGCGGCCAAACGTGCCGCGGGCCATCCGGAACGCGCCAACGACGTGAAGATGTCGCGCGGCGGCATCCGCGAAATCGAGTTCACCGTGCAACTGCTGCAGGTGGTGCGCGGCGGCCAGTTCCCCGAGCTGCGCACCCGTCCGACGGTCGATGCCTTGCAACGCGTCGCCAGCGCCGGGCTGATGGCGCAGGACACCGCCGGCGCGCTGATACAGGCCTACAACTTCCTGCGCCGCGTCGAGCACCGCATCCAGTACCTGGACGACCAGCAGACCCACGTGCTGCCCACGCGCGACGACGACCTGGCCTGGATTGCGCAAACCATGGGTTACAGCAATTGCTGCCCCTTTCTGAGCGAGCTGGATACCCACCGGGAGCTGGTCGCGCAGGAGTTCGACACCCTGCTCGGCAAAAAACCCGACTGCAAGGGCTGCGGCAAGTCGGCCCCGGCGGCACCGCAGGATTTGGATGAACTGCTCGAAAAACTGGCGGGCCAGTGGCCCGGCAAGTTCCGGGCGCGGCTGGAACTCTGGCGCGGCCATCCGCGCGTGCTCAGCCTGCGCGATGACGCGCGGGCGCGGCTGACCCGGCTGGTGCAGCGCACGGCCCAGTGGCTGGT
>CBFGNA010000054.1:0-10042 GCA_965650045.1 uncultured Polaromonas sp. | reverse complement strand
CGCTTTCCCTGCGCTCGCTGTAGCGGTCCACGAGATACGGCGCCACGTCACGCGTCAACAGGGTGAACTTCACGAGTTCTTCCATGACATCCACCACGCGGTCGTAATACGCCGACGGCTTCATGCGACCGGCTTCGTCGAACTCCAGGAAGGCCTTGGCGACCGAGGACTGGTTGGGAATGGTCAGCATGCGCATCCAGCGGCCCAGCACGCGCAACTGGTTCACTGCGTTGAAGGATTGCGAGCCGCCGCTGACCTGCATCACCGCCAGGGTCTTGCCCTGGGTCGGCCGCACCGCGCCGTCGGCGAGCGGGATCCAGTCGATCTGCGCTTTCATGATGCCGGTCATGGCGCCGTGGCGCTCGGGCGAGGTCCAGACCATGCCCTCGGCCCACTGCGCGAGTCGCCGCAACTCCTGCACCTGGGGATGGCTGTCAGGCGCGTCGTCGGGCAGCGGCAGGCCGCGCGGGTCAAAAGTTTTTGTTTCCGCACCCATGGCCTGCAGCAGGCGAGCGGCTTCTTCACTGAGCAGGCGGCTGTAGGAACGCTCACGCACCGAGCCATACAACAGCAGGATGCGTGGCGCATGGACCGCCGGCCGGAACGCCTGCAGTGCGCTGGCAGTCGGCAGCGTGAACAGGTCCTTGTCGAGGTTGGGCAGATCGTCAAGCACCGGCAACCCGTTCTCCCTGGTCATCAATGACGCGCTCACCGTCTTCCTTGGTGAAGGCGCCCCGCTGCGGCGCCGGCAGGATGTCAAGCACCGCTTCCGAAGGCCTGCACAGGCGGGTGCCCAGCGGCGTCACGACGATGGGACGGTTGATCAGGATCGGATGCGCCAGCATGGCGTCCAGCAACTGGTCGTCGGTCAGCGCCGGGTTGTCCAGCTGGAGTTCGGTGAAGAGCTTTTCCTTGGCCCGGATCACCTCGCGCACCGGCACGCCCATGGCAGCAATCAGCTGCTGCAGGGTTGCGCGGCTGGGCGGGTGTTTCAGGTACTCGATGAGCTCGGGTTCGGCGCAGCTGTTGCGGATCAGCGCCAGGGTGTTGCGCGAGGTGCCGCACTGGGGGTTGCGATAAATCGTGATGTCGGCCATGGCGGTTCTCCTTGCTGGATTGTCTTATTTTGATAATTCAATTATATTTGAATCATGGAAATAAAAACCCTTGACGAAGTTTCAGCCGTGCGCGCGCTGGCCGCACTGGCCCAGGCCCAGCGCCTGCGCACCTTCCGCGCACTGGTCGTCGCCGGCCCGGATGGCCTGACCCCGGGCGTGATTGCCGAGAAGCTTGAAGTCGCGCCCAGCGCCCTGTCCTTCCACCTGAAAGAACTGGCGCATTCCGGCCTGGTCAGCAGCGAAGCGCGCGGCCGCAACCTGATTTACCGCGCCGACTTCGCGCAGATGAACGCCCTGCTCGGTTACCTGACCGAACACTGCTGCCAGGGCGAGGCTTGCGAGGTGAATGCCGATGCGGCTTGCGCCGACTGCTGACGACGTTCCGATTTCCGCCTGCGTGCATCTGCACAGCAACTCCCAAAACGGTGGCGAATGCCGCCTTGCCTGCTGAAAGCCCAAGCCCATGCCCGACCGTGTAATCAATGTTTTATTTCTCTGCACCCACAACTCGGCCCGCAGCATCCTGGCCGAAGCCACGCTGAACCACATCGGCAAGGGCCGCTTCCGGGCTTTCTCGGCCGGCAGCAGCCCGCGCGAGAACCAGCAACCGAACCCGCTGGCGCTGCAGGTGCTGCAAAACGCCGGCATCCCGACCGACGGCCTGCATAGCAAGAGCTGGGACGAGTTCGGCAAGCCCGACGCGAGCGACGCCCCCGAGGGGCTGGAACCTGCGGCTCCAAACCTGCATGAGCAGGTTTGGACAGATGACAGAAGCGAAGCCTCTGGCGAGCGGCGGCCTGCAAGGCCTCGCGCATTACACGAAGTGAAAAGCGTGGGGGCTCCACCTTCAATGGACCTGGTCATCACCGTCTGCGACAACGCCGCCGGCGAGGTCTGCCCTTATTGGCCCGGCCAGCCGGCCACCGCGCACTGGGGCTATCCCGATCCGTCGGAGGTCGAGGGCACGGAGACGCAAAAACTCGAAGCCTTCCGCCAAACCCTGCTGGCGCTTCGCCGCAGGCTGGATCTGCTGATCAACCTGCCGCCCGAAAAACTGGAGCGGGCCATGGTGCAACAGGCCGCGCGTGATTTGTCGCGCGCCTGAGCGTTCAATCAATAAAAAGAACAGGGAATCATCATGGGCTTGTTTGAACGTTATCTGACCATCTGGGTGGCGCTGGGGATTGCGGCCGGCGTCGGTCTCGGCCTGCTGACACCGGCGGCTTTTCAGGCGATTGCCGCACTTGAGATCGCCCACGTGAACCTGGTCGTCGCCGTGTTCATCTGGGTGATGATTTACCCGATGATGATCCAGATCGACTGGACCGCGGTCAAAGACGTGGGCAAGAAGCCGCGCGGCCTGATGCTGACGCTGGTGGTCAACTGGCTGGTCAAGCCCTTCACCATGGCCGCGCTCGGCGTGTTTTTCTTCCAGTACATTTTTGCGCCCTGGGTCGATCCGCAGTCGGCCAGCGAATACATCGCCGGCATGATTCTGCTCGGCGTGGCGCCCTGCACCGCCATGGTGTTTGTCTGGAGCCAGCTGGTCAAGGGCGACGCCAACTACACACTGGTGCAGGTTTCGGTCAACGACCTGATCATGGTCGTCGCCTTCGCGCCGATTGCCGCCTTCCTGCTGGGTGTGACCCACATCACCGTGCCCTGGCAAACGCTGGTGTTGTCCACCGTGCTGTATGTGGTGCTGCCGCTGGCGGCCGGCATGGCGACGCGGCATGTGCTGCAGCGCCGCTCCAGCCATGCGGTCGGCGACTTCGTGGCCCAACTCAAGCCCTGGTCGGTGATCGGCCTGATCGCTACCGTGGTGCTGCTGTTCGGTTTCCAGGCGCAAACCATTGTGGCCAAGCCGCTGGTGATCGCCATGATTGCCGTGCCGCTGATCCTGCAAAGTTACGGCATCTTCGTGATCAGCTACATCGCGGCCAAGGCATTGAAGCTGCCGCACAACGTGGCCGGCCCCGCCTGCCTGATCGGCACTTCCAACTTTTTCGAGCTCGCCGTGGCGGTGGCGATTTCGCTGTTCGGCCTGAACTCCGGCGCGGCGCTGGCCACGGTGGTAGGGGTGCTGGTCGAGGTGCCGGTGATGTTGTCTTTGGTGGCCATCATCAACCACACGCCGCACTGGTTTGCCGCGCGCCATGCATGAAATTGGCCTCCAGCCCTTTCCCCACGGGCGCAAGTAGCTACGATTTTCATAGCAAAACGACGCCCCTGCCGCGCACTTGTTGCGCTGCTAAGCTGCGGTCATGACCCAGCGCCGCAGCCTCACCATCACCAGCCTCGGCATCGCCCAGACGCTGGCCTGGGCGTCCAGCTACTACCTGCCGGCCATGCTGGCGGCATCGATGGCGCGCGATCTGGGCATCACCACGCCGACGGTGTTTCTCGGGTTTTCGCTGGCGCTGGTGGTGTCGGCACTGCTAGGGCCGCTGGCCGGCCAGCTGATCGACCGCTACGGTGGCCGACCGGTGCTGGCGGTCAACAGCCTGGTGTTTGCCGCCGGGCTGGCCGGGCTGGCCCTGGCGCAAGGGCCGGTCGGCATGATGTTCGCGTGGGCCGTGCTCGGTGTGGCCATGGCCGCGGGCCTTTATGAAGCGGCCTTCGCCGCGCTGGTGCATCTCTACGGCAAGGACGCACGCGGCGCCATCACCGGCATCACCCTGTTCGCCGGTTTTGCCAGCACCGTCGGCTGGCCGCTGTCGGCCTGGCTGGAGCTCGAATGGGGCTGGCGCGCCGCCTGCTTTGTCTGGGCCGGTTTGCATCTGGTCGTGGCGCTGCCGCTGAATCTGACGCTGCCCGGTTCACCCGTCACCCAAGCCCCGAGAGTTGCGCCCTCAGCAGACGCCGCAGCGGAAACCGCACCCACTTCGAGCGGCCCACAGAACACCACCCGCACCGCCGTGTTGCTGGCCTTTGTCTTCGCCGTGACCTGGTTCATCAGCACCGCCATGGCGGCGCACCTGCCGCGGCTACTGCAGATCCAGGGCGTGCCGCTGGCCACCGCGCTGATTTTTGCCGGGCTGGTCGGGCCGGCGCAGGTGGCCGGGCGGCTGCTCGAATACGGGCTGCTGCGCAATGTGCATCCGCTGGTGTCAGCGCGTGTGGCCGGTGCCATGCATACGGTGGGCGCCATGATCTTTTTGTTCATCGGCGTACCCGCCGGCGCGGTGTTTACCGTGCTGCACGGCGCCGGCAACGGCGTGCTGACAATCGCCAAGGGCACGCTGCCGCTGGTGCTGTTCGGCGTGAGGGACTATGGCGCGCGCCAGGGCCTGCTGATGGTGCCGGCACGTTTTGCGCAGGCGCTGTCGCCCTGGCTGTTCGGCCTGGCGCTGGACCGCTTCGGCGCGGGGGCCTTGTGGTTCTCGGCAGCGCTGGGCGCGCTGGCGTTTGCGGCGCTGATGGGGTTGCGGGATGCGTCCTCCCAACACCCGAGGGCCGCGTAGGGAGTTAACCGGTAAAAAACTTGGCTACGAACCAAGCCATCGTCGAAGGTGCGGCGCTTGACGCTGGCGGTGCCATCGCATTGCCAAGCGACAATCCGCGCCCAAGTGCATTCATGCGAAAAGCTCCAAAGTCCGAAAGTTCCCGAGTGCTGTGAACCTTCAGGAACATGGGCTATCCTGCACCGACAAGATGGAGGGCAGCCATGTGGAAGTGGAGTGGCGGGAGCGTGACTGCGAGTTACGCAACGATAACTGCGGTGATCATTTTGCTCGATTGGAGCTGGGTAGCGATATTCCGCAGCGCTGCAGTAGCTGCGCTGTGGCTTGAGCAGCACGAAAAACTTGCAGGCTGGTTTCAAGGCGTTGTTGCCGCAGGTGCAGTCGTCGGTGTTTATTACGTTGCGCGGTATCAAACCTCGGCCGATGAAAAGCGATCGCGGGAAGACAAGCGCACCCGCACAAGAGAAAAGTACTTGGCAATAGCGCAATCTCTTTATAGCGTCGTGGCGCTATATCGAATTACCGGGCAAGATCTTCGCTCGCAAGAGGGTCCGTCGTGGATTGCATTGCATGGCGAATATGAACAAGCCATGGCTTTGTTCGACGTGTTTGGATCTCGACCTTTTGATTTGCCAGAGGTGAATTTGGTAGGCAAGCTTTTGCAGCTGAAAATGTCCATGCGGTTGACCAGAATCCTTTTAAAAAGCGAAGAGGCGAATAGCACGGAAGCGAGCGTGAAAGTAATGTCGGCACGGTGTAAAAAAATGGAGGCTGAGGTTGTTGAAGTAATAGAAGATTGCCTCAAGAAAGCTAAGCAGCTGGATGCTTGATGGGTCATACCTCTGGCTCCGAATTCATTGGATAGGGCGAAAATATGCTAAAAAAGGCGACGGGCATTCTCTTAGGAATTTTTGTTTTGGGCTGCCTGCTAGCTGCCTTCCGAAACTACCCTCCCACCGATTCGGCATCAATGGCGGGATGGGTCCAAGCCATCGGTTCGCTTGCTGCGATTGGACTGGCTATTGCTCTGCAATACTCGGCAAACTCCTTGGGTGCGCGTCAGGCTGACCGCTTTGCGAGGGGATTTTGCGGGACATTGATTCTTGCTTTCACTGCGCTTGCGGAATGCTGCAGAAAGAAGGATTTTCACGGTTTCGTAGTTCAGCGTCGCGTCATCGAAGACGCCCTTGAATTGGGTCGACAACTTCAATTTGTCGCCATGGCCCCGGACCTTCTCGGAGTCGTCTTCACCTTCCGCGCCATGACAATTGAGGCGCTCTACGAAACAGCAAATCACACTGAATCTGGTGACTGGACGGAAATGACAGAACTGTGCGAAGGCACAGTTGTGATCTCCAACAAACTGTTCTTTAACGCCACAGGAACCAAAAGCAGGAAGGCTGCAGCCACCGCAACCAAGGCGAGGCACTGAGTCGGAAAAAGGCCCATTTATGCCGACATCTTGCCGCCAGCGCCGGTTTCCGGCCCGCCGTGCCTCAGTGCTGGCACTGTCGGCATGCTACGCACTGTGAACAGCAGGACGAGCCGCAGTCAACTTAGATACGACGACAGAACTACGAACCAAGGGAGCGTGAGTTCGAAGGCTCTCGCTGCGTCGAGCTAGTTTCCGGGTCAAAACTTGAACTCAATCGTCTCTCGCCGACCGTCATTGCCCTCGAGAACCAATGTCGCCGTCTCGAAACCGGTCACCCGCCCTAGAAGCGTTTCGGTGGCCTGAACGTCTGTTTGAACCAGACGACCAACCAGCAGCTCGCCGGCACCCCTGATCCGACTCCTCCGTTCGATAGGTGGCGCGTCACCCGCGAGCATGGCCCGTAGTGTCGCCTTTGCTTGTTTGTCGCAAAACGCGAGAATCCGGTTTGTTGCCTCGGCTCCGGTATCGCCGGAAGCATACAAAATGGTGAAATTGGGTGGCAGCATCACCTCGCCATAGAGCGGCATCCTGCGCGCGTTTATCGCCTCATGCAGTCCGAGGTCGGAGTCCGTGACGAGCGCCCTTTTGAGGGCGAGATCGCCCAGGGTGTTGCTGTGTTCAAGCGCAAGCGCCAGCATTCCGGCTCTCTCTGGATTTCCTTCTGTGTGCACCAAGTCGTAATAGACAAGTTGGTCGTCAACGTGTATGCGAACTTGCTCGCCTTCCGGCCTGAACTGCAGGCGAAGAGAGCAAGCTAGCGCGTGTCGGCGCTTTGTCGGGTGGTATATGTACGAGGTGTCAATCACAAACACTTCGTGATAGCAGCAGAGCTCCTGCAGACCATCAACCGAAAGCCGATTACCGGCGAGTGCCTGCTTCGTGCGGACCTTTGGGCCTTTCCGGCGCTCATGGGTCACCAGGCGCTGGACGCCTGCGACTTCGAGTTCCTTTCCTTCTTTGTCGAGAAACGCTAGCCAGCCGGTTTTATCGACCCGCACCCCGTCGATCCTGTGGCCGACGGGCAAGTCGTAGACAAAGCTAATTGTTGGGTCGAGGGGTTTCTGCATGTTAATTTGACGACTATCAGCAGCTCGTGGATCAGTCCCCACGCTCACCCCAGCCACTTCTGCAAAAACTGCGCATTCCCCAGCGCAGGGTCGAGCTGGTAGCCTGCAAACCCGATGCGCTCATACAGCTTGATCGCAGGCGCATTGCCCGACAGCACCTCCAGCGTGAGTTTGCAGGCGCCGCGCTCGCGCGCAATGGCTTCCACCTCGGCCAGCATCAGCTCGCCGACGCGGCGGCGGCGGTGGCTGGCCAGCACGACCACGTCGTGCACATTGACCAGCGGGCGGCAGGCAAAGGTGGAAAAGCCTTCGAAACAGTTGACCAGCCCGACCGGTAGCGCGCCGTCAAAGGCCAGCACGCTGAAGGCCTGCGGCCGCGCGGCAAGTTCCTCCACCAGATGGTTCTTGGCAAAGTCGCTGAGCGGCTGGCCGCCGCCGGCCGGGTCGCAGGCGTAAGCGTCCAGCAGATCGAGCAGCGCCCGGGCATGGCCGCTGTGGTGGTAGTCGGCCCGGGAGACATGGATGTCGGGCGGCGCGGTCAGGGTCACGGCAGGTCCGGTCAGGGTCAAAGAGGAAGCCGGATTTTACCGATTCAGTTCGCAGACGTTTGCTTTTCATACATCAAATCAGCCTCCAGCCCTTATGGGACGGGCGCATGCAGCTACTTTATTCATAGCAATTCACAAACAGCCCCATGGCTCAGGCGCGCGCCTTGCGCTGCCGCTGCTCTTTACCGCAGGTTTACGCTGGGCTGTCCGGCGCTACACCTGTCGCCGGAAGCTTGCAGTGATAATTCCCGCAGGATGCAACAGTTTGCAAGCGGCCGACAGCCGCAGCGGCAGCGCTTCCCATGACAAAAAATGCTGTTGAACAGCGGCAACCAGGACAGCTGATGGATTCAGATCTCGACGCGCCGGCCACCGGCCCCACCTCCCCATCCCGCCCACGCATGAGCCGCCGCACCCGGCTGATCGGCAGCCTGATCGCCGTGCTGGCGCTCGCCGGCATCGGCTGGCTGGCCTGGCATCTCACCCGGCCAGCCACCGAAGCCAGCGCGGGACCGGGAGGGCCGGGCGGACCAGGGCGGCGTGCGCCGGCCACCACGGTCGGTGTCGCCACGGCCGAGCAGGCCAACATCCCCATCGTGCTGGACGCGCTGGGCACGGTCACGCCACAAGCCAGCGTGCGGGTGCGGCCCCAGGTCAGCGGCGTGATGCAGAAGGTGCTGTTCAAGGAAGGCCAGACGGTCAAGGCCGGTGAACTGCTGGCCACCATCGACCCGCGCCAGTTCGAACTCGCCCTGCAGCAGGCTGCCGGCCAGCGCCAGCGCGATGAAGCGCAGCTCGACAGCGCGCGCGTCACGCTGCAGCGTTTCCAGACCCTGCTGGGCCAGGACTCGATTGCCCGCCAGGAGGTGGATTCGCAAGCCGCGCTGGTCAAGCAGCTGGAAGGCACCGTGGTGATCGACAAGGCCAACGAAGGCGCAGCGCGCCTGAACCTCGGCTACACCCGTGTGGTGGCCCCGGTGAGCGGCCGCGTCGGCCTGCGCGCAGTGGACATTGGCAATGTGGTCAACCCCAGCGATGCCAACGGCATCGCACTGATCACCCAGGTCACCCCCATCGACGTGGTGTTTGCGATTCCGCAGGACCAGGTCGGCGACCTGCAGCAAACGGCGGCCTCGGGCGCGCCCATGAAGGTCACGGCGCTGGACCGCACCCGCGCTACCGTGCTGGACACCGGCGTGTTCGCCTCGCTGGACAACCAGGTGGACACCACCACCGGCACCGTCAAGGCCAAGGCGCGTTTTGCCAACAGCAAACTCACGCTGTTTCCCAGCCAGTTCGTCAATGTGCGGGTGGAAGTGCGCACGATTGAAAACGCCGTGGTCGTGCCGGTAACGGCGCTGCGCCTGGGTGCCAGCGGTGACTATGTGTATGTGCTCAACGGCGCCGACCGCACCGTCAGCCTGCGCCTCGTCAAGCGCGGCCCGGCGACCGTGGACAAGGTGGTGGTCGCGTCCGGACTGAAGGCCGGCGAACGTGTCATCACCGAAGGCGCAGACCGCCTCAAGGACGGCGCGCGTGTGGTGCTGCCGGGCGACGCGCCCGGCGCAGGAGGTGGCATGGGCCGCCAGGGCCGCCGTCCGCAAGGCGCGGCCTCGGCGCCGCGCGGCAGCGATGCCGGCGCAGCAGCGCCACAGCGCGCGGCCTCAGCGCCCCCGGCGGCATCTGCTGCACCTTCTGCTGCGCCGCCCGCCGCACTTGCAGCACCAGCCACGGCACCCGCACCCGCTGCAACACCAACACCGGCGGGCGCAACGCCGACAGCTGAACAGCTGCAGCGCTACCTGGACCAGGTCAAGGACGATCCCGAGGCCCTGGCGCGGCGCCAGTCGCTGGTGGACAAGATCAAGCAGGGCGACGCCGCCGCGCTGGAACGCTGGCAAAAAATCAGGGAACGGCGGCGCGAAGGCGGCGCGGCGCCGGCGCAGTGACGGGCACGAGGCAAGCACCCGCATGAGCCCGTCCAGTCCCTTTATCCAGCGGCCGGTTGCCACCGCGCTGCTGATGGTGGCCATCGTGCTGGCCGGCCTGGTCGGCTTCAAGTTCCTGCCGCTGTCGGCCTTGCCGCAGGTGGATTACCCCACCATCCAGGTCCAGACGCTGTACCCCGGCGCCAGCCCGGAAGTGATGGCGCAAACCGTGACCGCGCCGCTGGAGCGCCAGTTCGGCCAGATGGCCGGGCTGCAGCGCCTCAGCTCCACCAGCGCAGCCGGTGTCTCCATCGTCACCCTGCAGTTCGGCCTGGGTCTGGGGCTCGACGTCGCCGAGCAGCAGGTGCAGGCGGCCATCAACGCCGGCGGTTCACTGCTGCCGGCCGACCTGCCGGCGCCGCCGGTGTACGCCAAGGTGAATCCGGCCGACGCACCGGTGCTGACTTTGGCCATCACCTCCG
>CBFGNA010000053.1:0-10055 GCA_965650045.1 uncultured Polaromonas sp. | reverse complement strand
CAGCAACACCACCGGCTTGCTGCATGCCTTGCTGGCGCAGGGCGCGGGCCGCCAGTTCGCTGGCCAGGTGGCGCTGGGGCTGATGTTTGATCCGCAAGCAGCCGAGGCTGCGCATGCCGCCGGCGTGGGGGCCACCGTCATCCTCAGCCTGGGACAGTCGGTGCCGACCTTCACCGGCCAGTCCAGCGATCCGCCGGTCACCGGCCAGTTCACCGTGCGCGCGCTCAGCGACGGCCGGGTCACGCTCAAAGGCCCGATGATGACCGGCATGGCCGCCACGCTGGGGCCCTGCGCCTGCCTGGAGATAGCCGGCGTGCTGGTGGTGGTGGCCAGCGGGCAGATGCAGATGCTGGACCGCGAACTGTTTCGCATGGTCGGCATCGCGCCCGAAGCCATGAAGATCATCGTGGTCAAAAGCTCCAACCACTTCCGCGCCGACTTCACGCCGCTGGTGGCCGATGCAGGCCGCGACATCATCGTGGCGAAAGCCGCCGGCCCGATGGCGGCCGACCCGACCGACCTGCCGTGGAAAAACCTGCCTGCTTCGATGCGGCGCAAACCCTAGTTCGATTTGCAGCTTTTTGGAGTAACCGATGACGCCTTCTGCCCATCGCATCGACCTTGCCGACTGCAGCGCGACAGAACTGTTGCAGCTTTACCAAAGCGGTGAGGCCTCGCCGGTGGAGGCCACCCGTGCGGTGTTGGCCCGCATCGAGGCGCTGAATCCGCAGCTCAATGCCTTCTGCCTGGTAACGCACGAAACCGCCCTGCAAGCCGCGCGCGACAGCGAGGCCCGCTGGAAGCGCTCACGCGAGGGCGGTGCCGCATGCGCTGAACTCGACGGTGTGCCGGTCTCCATCAAGGACCTGATTCTTACGCGCGGCATGCCCACCCTGCGCGGCAGTCACACGGTGGATGCGAACCAGCCCTGGGAGGTGGACGCGCCCGTCACCGCCCGGCTGCGCGAAGCCGGCGCCGTCATCCTGGGCAAGACCAACACCCCTGAGTTCGGCTGCAAGGGCGAAACCAATTCGCCGCGCACCGGCATCACGCGCAATCCCTGGGATGTGTCGAAAACGCCGGGCGGCTCGTCCGGTGGCGCGGCGGCCGCGGTTGCGTCGGGCATGGGGCCGCTGGCCGTCGGCACCGACGGCGCCGGTTCGGTGCGCATCCCGGCCGCGTTTTGCGGCAACTTCGGCTTCAAGCCGAGTTTTGGGCGTGTGCCCGCCTATCCGCTGTCGCCTTTCGGTTCGGTGGCGCATCTGGGGCCGCACAGCCGCAGCGTGCGTGATGCGGCGCTGATGATGAATGTGCTGAAGAAGCCCGATGCGCGCGACTGGACGGCGCTGCCGCCCGACAGCAGAGACTACCTGCAGGGCCTGGAGGACGGCATTCGTGGCCTGCGCATTGCGTGGTCGCCCACACTGGGCTACGCCAAAAACGTGCACCCCGAGGTGGCGCGGTTGGTGGCGCAGGCGGTGGAATTGCTGTCGGACCTGGGCGCCCATGTTGAACAAATCGATCCCGGCTTCGACGATCCGCTGGAGATCACCACCGGTCTGTGGTTTGCCGGCGCATGGACGGTCTGGAACACGCTGACGCCGGCACAGCAGGATCAAACCGATCCCGACTTCCGCGCCGAGGCGATGCTGGGTGAAAAGCTCAGCCTGCTGGACATCCAGCGCCTGAATTTGCAGCGCGGCGCACTGGGCTCGCACATGCGCCAGTTCATGCAGCGTTTTGACCTGCTGGTCACGCCCAGTGTGGCGGTGCCGGCTTTCGAGGCGCGGCCCGCCGGCCACACGCCCATGGACCCGGTGGCCATGCTGGGCTGGACGCCGTTTTCCTATCCTTTCAACCTGACCCAGCAGCCGGCCAGCACCGTGCCCTGCGGACTGACCGCCGATGGCCTGCCGGTCGGCCTGCAGTTCGTCGGACCGATGTTTGGTGACGCGCTGGTGCTGCGTGCCTCGCGCGCCTATGAGGCGGTGCGTGCCGGCACCGTGGATTTCGGGCGGCCGTTCCGACCGCGCTGAGGCCGTCCTCAACCTGTTCATAATCCTGTCACATGACTTTTCTAGCACTTGACGTGGGCAACACCCGCCTGAAGTGGGCCCAGTACGAGGCCCCGCTCGCGGGATCGCGCGTGCTGGCCCACGGCGCGGTGTTCCTGGAGAACATCGACAAGCTCGCCGATGAAGAATGGAACAACCTGCCTGCACCCACGCGCATCCTCGGTTGTATCGTGGCCGGCGACGCGGTCAAGCGCCGCGTGGTCGAGCAGATGGAGCTTTGGGATGTCGCCCCGCGCTGGGTGATTCCGAGTGCCCAGGAAGCCGGCGTGACCAACGGTTATGACCACCCCGCGCGCCTGGGCGCGGACCGCTGGGTCGCGATGATAGGCGCGCGGCACCGCCTGCTGGCCCGCGGCATCCGCAAACCCTGTGTGGTGGTGATGGTCGGCACGGCGGTCACCGTCGAAGCCATCGACGCATCCGGCCGTTTCCTCGGCGGCATCATCCTGCCGGGCCACGGCATCATGCTGCGCGCGCTCGAATCCGGCACGGCCGGCCTGCATGTGCCCACCGGTGACGTGAAGGATTTCCCCACCAACACCAGCGACGCGCTGACCAGCGGCGGGACGTTCGCGATTGCCGGGGCGGTGCAACGCATGGTCGAAAACGTCACGCGGCATTGTGGCGAGGCGCCGGAATGCATCATGACCGGCGGCGCCGGGTGGAAGATGGGCCCCAGCATGTCGGTTCGCTTCGAACTTGTGGAAGGGCTGATTTTTGATGGCTTGCTGGAGATTGCCTCGCGGCGGTTTCCGGTGGAAGCCTGACCCACTGCAAGGGGCTTGCTATAAATTCAATAGCTGCTCGCGCCCGCCCAGTATGGGCGGGAGCCCTAAAACCCTTGTAAGCCAGTCAGCTTACCCGCCCCAGGGCAGCATCAAGGTCACGATCGACAGCTTGGCAAACTCCGGAATGAACTCGTCGATGATGCGCTGGGGTTCGGGGCAGAGCGTGCTGTCGGTGATCACGCCAAACTGCACGCCGCCGCCGTAGCTCAGGATGGAGACGCCCAGCCCGACGTCGCCGGACTGCGGCACCCAGAACATGCTTTGCTCCAGGGTTGATCCGCAAAACTTGAGCTTGTCGCGCGGGCCCGGCACGTTGGTCATGACGGCGGTGGTTTTTTTTGCGAACAGGTTCAGCATCGCGTCCTGCGCAGGCTTGATCAGCAGGCCGGCAATCGCCAGCAGGCTGAAGGCCAGCAGCGGCTGGTAGCTGCCCTTGAGCGCGGCCATGCGCCTGCGCACTTCATACACACGCTCGATGGGGTTGTCGACGCCGATGGGCAGCACCAGTGGCACCAGGCCAAAACGGTTGCCGAGCTTGTAGGCTTGCTCCATGGGCCGCAGGTTCACCGGTACCATGGCGCGGATTTCCTGGCCCTTCACATCGTCGCCATGCGACTTGAGGTATTCGCCGATGGCGCCGGCCACGCAGCTCAGCAGCACGTCGTTGATCGAGCAGTTCAGCGCCTTGCCAACGGCCTTGACCTCGTCGAGCGGGATTGGCTGGCACCAGGCCACCTTTTTGGTCGTGCCCGGTTTGCCCTTCAGCCGCGTCTTCGAATCGTCCGGCATCAGCGCCAGCGCTGCGCCGTCTTTCAGCACCTGCAGCATGACCTTGGCCATGTCGAGCGAGCCGGCCATGCCTTTTTGCGGGTCACTGAGCAGGTGCAGCGAACGCACGGCCCCTTCGCCGGCCGCGCCCAGCGCCTTGACCGTCAGGTCGGTGAACGGCTTGAGCAGTGTGTCGGCAATCCAGTCTTCGGCGCCGCCACCCGTGTCCTTTTTGCGCCGCTCGGGGGGCGCGGCGCCGCCGTCCACCAGTGACATGGTCACCGAGATCAGGGCGATGCCGTCCGCGATGCAATGGTGGATGCGCACAATCATGGCGCTGCCCTTGACACCGTCGGGGCCGGTGTAATCCTCGATCAGGTGGATCTGCCACAGCGGGCGCTTGCGGTCCAGCGGCTGCATGGCGAGTTCGGCCACGCGGTCCTGCAACAGCTCCTGCGCCTTGCCCTTTGCGGACCGGGGCAACTTCTCGGCAATGACGTGGTTTTTGACGTCGAAGTAACGGTCATTGACCCAGGTGGCGCCGGCCGCGTCTTCCATCACCCGCTGTTTGAAGCGCGCGTACTTGAGCAGGCTGCCTTCCAGGCGTTCACACACCGCGGCGTGGCTGACACCCGGCGTGAGCTGCCAGACGCCGACAATCATCATGAGGTTGGAAGGCGTATCCATGCGCAGCCAGGCGGTGTCCACCTTGCTCATGCGCTCGCCCGACAGACCCAGGGTGCCCGAGACCGCACGCGTCACGTTTTTCTGTACATTCTTCGCGACTTTTTTGCCCGCAGCCCGGGCCGTTACGCGTGTGACCATGAAATCTCCAGATAAACATCAAAGGCGAGGGGACCCTCTTTCGCAGGGCCGCCCCGGGAAAAATAAGCGGCCTGTGCACCCTTCGACAGGCTCAGGGCGAACGGCTTGGCCACGAGCGTGGGGGCAAGGGTCTATTTTGCGGGCAACGGTGTGGCTAAGATACCGGGCAGTTACCCCAATTCATGGGGCCTTCCCCACCCTTACGGAGCAACTTCATGTCAGACCTCAAAGCCGCATTCGACAAGGCCATGGCCGATTCCAAAAACCTCAGTGAGCGGCCCGACAACGCCACCTTGCTGAAAATTTACGCACTCTACAAACAGGGCAGCGGCGGTGACAACACGGAGAAGAAACCCGGCTTCAGCGACATGGTCGCCCGTGCCAAGTGGGATGCATGGAGCAAGCTCAAGGGCACTTCGCAGGAAGACGCGATGCAGCAATACATTGACCTGATCGAGTCGCTGAGCTGACCTCCAGCCGGGGCGCCGCAAGCCGCCGAACGTCCCTCAGGCGTAGCGCTTGCTGCGCAGGTTGTTTTTCATTTCCCTGAGCAGCGGCTGCAGTTTTTCTCCACCGATGCGCAGCGCGACACAGGTGGCCAGAATGTCAATGATCATCAGGTGCAGCAGGCGCGACACCATGGGGCTGTAGCGGTCGTAGCCTTCGGGATGGTCGGCGGCCAGATGGATGTGGCCGGCCGAAGCCAGTGGTGAGCCGCTGGCGGTGACGACGATGGTGGTTGCGCCATTCTTGCGCGCAATGCTTTCGGCGTCCATCAGGTCGCGCGTGCGGCCCGAATTCGAGATGATCACCACGCAGTCCCCGGGCCCCAGCATCGAGGCACTCATGACCTGCATGTGCCCGTCGCTGTAGGCGATGGCGTGCACACCCAGGCGGAAAAACTTGTGCTGTGCGTCCTGCGCGACGATGCCGGAGTTGCCGGCGCCGAAAAACTCGATGCGGTGCCCGGTTTTATAGGTGGCGGCCAGTGCCTGCGCGGCTTTTTCAATGGCTGCCGAGCTGGCGTCATTGCGGTATTTGAGGAAGGCCGCCACGGTGTTGTCGATGACCTTGACCAGCACGTCGCTGGTCTTGTCGTCGGTATCGACGCTGCGGTGGATAAAAGGCACACCTTCACTGACACTGCCGGCCAGCTTGAGCTTGAAGTCCGACAGCCCGTCATAACCGACGCTGCGGCAAAAGCGGATCACCGTCGGTTTGCTCACATGCGCGCGCGAGGCCAGCTCCGTCACCGGCAGATTTGCAAAAGCCCGCGGATCGCCCAGCACCAGGTGCGCGACCCGCTGCTCCGCCGGCGCCAGCGAGGGAAGCGACGCCTTGATCCGGTCTAACACTCCTCGCTCCAGCAATAGTCGTCCCTGGCAATCATCGCGCTAGAGGCGCTCGGTCCCCAGGTGCCCGCCGCATAGGGACGCGGCGCGGAGGGGTCTTGCTGCCAGGTGTCGAGGATGGGTTCGACCCAGCGCCAGGCTTCTTCCTGTTCGTCGCTGCGCACAAACAGATTGAGCCGGCCGTTGATCACGTCCAGCAGCAGGCGCTCATAGGCGCCGACACGTTCGGCGCCGAAGCGCTTGTCAAAATCCAGGTCCAGTTGCACCGGCGCCAGCGTCTGGCTCGCAGCACGTCCTCCGGCGCGGTTGTCCTGGCCCTGGGCGAACAGGTGCAGTTCCAGCCCGTCTTTGGGCTGCAGGTTGATCACCAGCCGGTTGCCCGCGCCTTGCGGTGACTTGAAGATCGCGTGCGGCGTGGGCCGAAAATTGACCTCGATGTGCGCGTCGCGATCCGCCAGGCGTTTGCCGGTGCGGATGTAAAACGGCACGCCGGCCCAGCGCCAGTTGGCAATCTCGGTACGCAGGGCCACAAAGGTCTCGGTGCGGCTCTCGGGATTCACACCACTTTCCTGCAGATAGCCGGGCACCGCCTCGCCATCGATGGTGCCGGCCGCATACTGCCCGCGCACCACGTGCTGCTTCAGGCTTTCCGGCGTCCAGGGCTTGAGCGAACGCAGCACCTTGAGCTTTTCGTCGCGGATGGCGTCGGCATGCGCATTGATGGGCGGCTCCATGCCGATGGCGCACAGCAGTTGCAGTGCATGGTTCTGCACCATGTCGCGCAACGCGCCGGTGCTGTCGTAAAAGGCACCGCGTTTTTCAACGCCGAGTTCTTCGGCAATCGTGATCTGGATGTTGGCAATGGTTTCCCGCCGCCACAGCGGCTCGAACAGCGAGTTGCCGAAACGCATGGCAAACAGGTTCTGGACCGAGGGCTTGCCGAGGTAATGGTCGATGCGGAAGATCTGCTTTTCGGGCAGCACCTTCAGCACCGCCTCGTTGATGGCGCGGTTCGAGGCCAGGTCGTGGCCCAGCGGCTTTTCCAGCACCACCCGGGTTTGCGGACCGTTCAGTCCCACGGCGGCCATGTTTTCGCAGATGCCGGTGAACAGCGCTGGTGCCGTGGCCAGGTACATCACCACGGTGTCGGCCTGGCGGGCTTTGAGGGTTTCAGCGAGTTGCGCGTAGTCGGCCGCCTGGGACAGGTCCATGCGCAGGTAGTGCAGCAGGGCGGCAAAACGCTCGAACTCGTCGCCGCTGGGCCGCTTGGCGAGCTCCACGCTGTCAAACCGCGATTGAATCAACGCGCGGTACTGCTCGTCGCTCATGCTGTCCCGGCCGACGCCGATGATGCGTCCATTTGCGGGCAGGGATCCGTGCCGGAAGGCCTGGAACAGCGCGGGCATCAGCTTGCGCCAGGTCAGGTCGCCGGTGCCGCCAAACAGGACCAGGTCAAAGCTCATAGTGAATCGCCATGTAATAAAGTTTCATATTCTGTGCGCATAATCGTAACTCAATCGAGGCCCTTTCCGACAGCCTTGCCGACACCAGCCCTCTACACTTTGACCATGAACCAACTCGACGCGCTCAAACAGTTCACGACCGTGGTGGCCGACACCGGCGACTTCAAGCAGCTCGATGCCTTCAAGCCGCAGGACGCCACCACCAATCCCTCACTGATCCTCAAGGCGGTGCAAAAACCCGAGTACCAGCCGCTGCTGGCCGAGACCATGGCCACATTCCGCGGCCGGGCGCTGGACGAGACCATGGACCGCCTGCTGGTGCGTTTTGGCTGCGAAATCCTGTCCATCATCCCGGGCCGCGTCTCCACCGAGGTTGATGCGCGATTGAGTTTTGACAGCAATGCGACCTTCACGCGCGGCGAACGCATCATCGAGCTGTACGAAGCCGAAGGCATCCACATCGACCGCGTGCTGATCAAGGTGGCGGCGACCTGGGAAGGCATCGAGGCCGCGCGCCGCCTGGAAGACCGCGGCATCCACACCAACCTGACCCTGCTGTTTTCGTTTTGCCAGGCCGTGGCTTGCGGCCAGGCGAAGGTGCAGCTGATCTCGCCGTTTGTGGGGCGCATTTACGACTGGTACAAGAAATCGGCGGGTAGCGGCTGGGATGAAGCGGCCCAGGCCGGGGCCAACGATCCCGGTGTGAAATCGGTGCGCGAGATCTACAACCACTACAAACATTTCGGAATCACCACCGAAGTCATGGGCGCGAGTTTTCGCAACCTCGGCCAGATCACCGCGCTGGCCGGCTGCGACCTGCTGACCATCAGCCCGGAACTGCTGGCGCAACTGGCCGCCAGCGACGCGCCGCTGCAGCCCGCGCTGGACGCGAAAGCCGCGCAGGCGCTGGATCTGCCGGCCGTCAACTTCGACGAGGTGACCTTCCGTTACGCGCTCAATGAAGACGCGATGGCGACCGAGAAGCTGGCTGAGGGCATACGCGCGTTTGCTGCGGATGCAGTCAAGCTTGAAAAACTGATGCTGGCCGCATGAGTGAAGCCATGATTCGCTGCGACCAGACACCGGCGTGGGCGGCGCTGCAGGCGTACTACGCCACGGCGGGCAAACCCTTTGATCTGCGTGATGCGTTTGCGGCCAATCCGCAGCGTTTTGCCGAGTTCAGCCAGGACGCGCCCCATGTGTTTGCCGACCTGTCGAAAAACCTGATCGACGGGCCCGCGCAGACGCTGCTGCTGGACCTGGCGCGCCAGTGCGGGCTAGAGGAACGCCGCGACGCGATGTTCGCGGGAGACCGCATCAACCGCACCGAAAACCGTGCCGTGATGCACTTCTTGTTAAGAAATCCGGCTACAGCCCTTGCTGGACGGGCGCAAGCAGCTCCTGAAAACATAGCAAACGAGCTTGCCGAAGTGCATCGGACACTGGACGCCATGCTGGCGTACGCCGAGCAGGTGCGCAGCGACGAGGCCCTCACCGACATCGTCAACATCGGCATCGGGGGCTCGGACCTGGGCCCGCAGATGGCGGTGCTGGCGCTGGATGAATTTCGCCTGCCGGGCAAGCGCCTGCACTTTGTCTCCAACATCGACGGTCAGGAACTGGCCACCGTGCTGGCCCGGATCAAGCCCGAAAGCACGCTGTTCCTGATCGCCTCCAAGACCTTCACCACGACAGAGACGATGACCAACGCGGCATCGGCCAAGCAGTGGTTCGAGGCGCAGGGCGGCACCGACATCGCCCGCCATTTCGCCGCCCTGACCACCAACGTCGCGGCAGCACGGGACTTCGGCATCAGCACCACCTTCGGCTTCTGGGACTGGGTGGGCGGGCGTTATTCGCTGTGGTCGGCGATCGGCTTGCCGCTGGCGATTTCCATTGGCGCGCAGGGTTTCCGCGACTTTCTGGCTGGCGCCCATGCGATGGACGAGCATTTCCGGACCGCGCCGCTGGCCCACAACCTGCCGGTACGCCTGGGCCTGCTGGACGTCTGGTACCGCAACTTCCATGGCTTCACCAGCCGCAGCATTGCGCCCTACAGCAGCCCCTTGCGACGCTTGCCGGCCTACCTGCAGCAGCTCGAAATGGAGAGCAATGGCAAACGTGTTGACCTGCAGGGGCAGGCCCTGCCGTTTGCGACCGCGCCGGTGCTGTGGGGTGAACCCGGCACCAACGGCCAGCATGCCTACTTCCAGATGCTGCACCAGGGCACCGAGGTGGTGCCGGTGGAATTTGTCGCCGTCCGGAAAGCGGCGCGCAGCCTGCCGGGCCACCATGACAAGTTGTTGGCCAACGTGCTGGCGCAGGCACAGGCGCTGATGCAGGGCAAGGACGATCCAGGCGGCCACCGGCATTTCCCCGGCAACCGTCCCAGCACCTTCCTGCTGCTGGACAGCCTGGACCCGGCCAGCCTCGGTGCGTTGATCGCACTGCAGGAGCACCGCGTATTTGTCAGCGGTGCGATCTGGGGCATCAACAGTTTCGACCAGTGGGGCGTCGAGCTCGGCAAAGTGCTGGCACGCGACCTGGAACCCCGGCTGGCCACAGGGGACAGCAGCGGCCTCGACGGATCGACAGCCGGACTGTTGCAAAAAATCACTTCGAACTGATTGTCAGCGCTTGCGTGAAGTATTCCGTTGCGGGGCCATGGACCTTCGTGGTCAACTGCCCGCATCTGTCTGCAACCCTTCACGCCTCATGCTGCCTCCCATCGCTCCTGCCTTCCCGCTCCGCTGTTTCAGCGGCCTTGTTGCCCTGGCGCTGGTG
>CBFGNA010000052.1:0-10197 GCA_965650045.1 uncultured Polaromonas sp. | reverse complement strand
CCATCGATCATGGGTCGCGGTGCGTCCTGCGGGCCCTGCAAATTATGGACGTGCCGCTCGATAAAAATCATGTCAGGGTGGCCGCTGGGCTCCCATGAATATGGGGTTCGGCATGCCTGACAATGAAGCTCACGGCCGCCGCGCCAGCCCCTCCCACAGAAAGCGCCCATGCACATCCTCTGGACCTACCTGCAGCCGCACCGCAAGCTGGCCCTGCTGGCGCTGCTGCTGGCGGCGGCCAGCCAGGTGCTGGCACTGATCGACCCCATCATCTTCGGCAAGATCATCGACGGTTATGCCATCCACCGTGGCGACAAGACCGATGAGGAACTGGTTTCGGGCGTTCTGCAATTGCTGGGCCTGGCCGTCGGCGTGGCGGTGGCTTCGCGCCTGGCCAAGGCGCTGCAGGAGTATGTGACACGCCTGATCGTGCAAAAACTCGGCACGCAAATCTTCAACGACGGCCTGCGCCAGGTGCTGCGCCTCAGATACCAGGAGTTCGAGGACCTGCGCAGCGGCGAAACCCTGTCGCTGCTGCAGAAGGTGCGCGCCGACAGCGAACGTTTCATCAACGCCTTCATCAACACCGTGTTCGCGTCGATGGTGGGCATCGGCTTTCTGTGCTGGTATGCCGTCACGCGGCACTGGCTGCTGGTGCCGGTGTTTCTGATCGGTGTGCTGGTGCTGGGCGGGCTGACCGGCCTGCTGAGCCGCGAGATCAAGACGCAGCAACGCTCCATCGTGCGCGAGACCAACCGCAACTCCGGCTTCATCGCCGAGTCGCTGCGCAACATCGAGCTGATCAAGAGCCTGGGCCTGACCTTCCCCGAGATTCGCCGGCTGCAGGCACAGACCACGAAAATTTTTGCGCTCGAAATGCAGAAGGTCAAACGCATCCGCCTGTTGTCCTTCCTGCAGGGCACGACCCTGAGCCTGCTCAAGCTGGCGATTCTGTTTGCGCTGCTGTGGCTGATCTTTCGCGATGTGCTGAGCACCGGCGAGCTGATCGCCATGCAGTTCATCTCGGTGGCGATTTTTGCGCCGCTGCAGGAACTCGGCAACATCATCCTTGCCTGGCGCGAAGCCGATGCCTCGCTGCTGAACTTTGCGGCGCTGATGGCCAGGCCGGTGGAGCGGCGCCCGGACTCCCCGGTCGCGGTCGGCCCCTTGACCCACGTACGTTTTGCCGATGTCAGCTTCAGCCACAAGGGCGCAGCCGACAAGGCGCTGGACGGCGTGTCCTTCGACGCCGGGCTGGGCGACACGATTGCGTTTGTCGGCCCTTCGGGATCCGGCAAATCGACGCTGGTCAAGCTGCTGGTCGGCCTCTACTCGCCGTCCGGTGGCGAAGTGTTTTACAACGACATCTCCACTGGCGACCTGCGCTACAACGAAGCGCGCCGGCAGATCGGCTTCGTGACGCAGGAAACCCATTTGTTCTCGGGCACGCTGCGCGAGAACATGCTGCTGGTCAAACCCGACGCGACCGATGCAGAAGTCATTGCTGCGATGCAGCAGGCCTCCTGCGCCTACCTGCTGGACAAATCACCTGAAGGCCTGGACACGCCGATTGGCGAGAGTGGCGTCAAGCTCTCGGGCGGCGAACGCCAGCGTCTGTCAATCGCCCGCGCGCTGTTGCGCCAGCCGCGCCTGCTGATTTTTGACGAAGCGACCTCGGCGCTCGACTCGCTCACCGAAGAACAGATCACCGCCACCGTGCGCCAGGTCTCGGCCGTCAGCACCCGCATCACCATCCTGATCGCGCACCGGCTCTCGACCATCATGCATGCCGACACCATCTTCGTGCTGGAAAAAGGCCGCATCGTGGAAAGCGGTTCGCATGCGGCGCTGCTCGATGTGAAGGGCCTCTACTACGCGATGTGGCGCCAGCAGATCGGCGAGCGGCCGGGTGCGCCGCGTGAGTTGGCGCCGGTTGCAGGTGAGGCTGTGGTGCTGCCGGATGCGGAGCGTATCGATGTCTGACCTGCAACTTGCCCCGCTCAACGACGGCGTATGGCGCGTGATGCACAGCCAGCACGGTCATGTCGGCAACCTCAAAAGAATCGGCAGCGCATGGAAATTCAAGGCGGTAGGTTATGGGTCAAGCGGTGAAGTGATTCCGGGCGGCGGCCCACTGACCGGGCAGCACAACACCACCTTTGAGGCAGCCGACGAAGCACTGGTCAACGCGACGCTGAACTCGCCCCAAAATCCTGTCCAATAGCGCCATGGAACCCAGCAGCCCCACCAACACAGACCAGCGCCTGACCGATCTCGAGATCAAGGCCTCCTTCACCGAAGACCTGCTCGACAAACTCGACAGCGTCATCGTGCGCCAGCAACAACAAATCGACGCCCTGATCCGCGAGATCGCCGATCTGAAGCAGCAGGCGCCGGTGGATGGCGGGATCACGACAGCGCGGAGTTTGCGGGATGACCTGCCGCCGCATTTTTGAGGTCTAGCTCCTTCGTTTAAAGGATGTGGCCCCTTATGATCCAACCTAGAATCTTGAGGTGTTCGACGTCCCTGCCGACCTGACTGTACGACGCGATATCAAAAACTGCGGCACCGTATCCGCTGCTTGCTCTCGGTCACAAGCATGCGAGGTGAAATGATCGCCAATGAACTCCCCAATCAATTATGAGTCCGCTGCCCAGTCAAATCGTTCGTCTGACTAAAAGCATACTGCTACGCACAGCGAATCCCTCAACGCAGCCGTCTGCTCAGTTCAAGGCTGGAGAAAAATCTCCGTTCAGATTCTCAGGCGGGTTATATGTCACGTGGTGGTATAGCGATGACACCTTCAAAGCGCTTGACGCAGTCACTGCGCTCGCCACCGAATCTTCAAACGACTTCCGCGACTGCGATCCCGATTCAATATCGGAAGCGGTGATGCAGACTCTGCAAGAGATCTGTATTGATCGAACAATATTTGATAGCGATGCAGTATGTTTTCATCAACACCAAACACTTTTTGAGTGCCGCACCGCACCTATACCAGAGTTCGCGACTGCAATTGTGAAAGCGTTGGACGTTAAATTGCGCGCACTAATTGGAAAGCAGTGCACGATCTACGCAGTACCTAAGTTTCAAGGGGAAAGTTTTCGGATCGTCGAGGACTCTATTCACATCATCGCCAAGCGCGATCACAGCGCCTGGCAGGCCTTGATTGATAAGGGTTATCAATTCAACGGATGGACTCCCACACAGCCTTATATGAGATCACAGCAAAGGGATCTTGCTTTCGCGCCGCCAGCAACCTTTGATTGCTTACTAGTGGCGGAAGAGCATGGTACGCCGAAAGGCTCAAAATTTAATAGCATTTTAAGATTTAGAAAACTCACTGCGGTTCTATTCGCCATCGCGTCTGGACAGGCAACCTATCCGTATCACAAGTCAATGGCTAGGCCTTTAGAATTTTGCATCCAATTTCCCCACAGTTCCAATACCGAAGCCAACATCACAAGAAGTGACTGTGATGCACTGGTCCCGTTCTATACCTCGGATATACCAATCGGCGCAGCGGAAATAGCCGTCACAAAAGACTGGTATGCCGCGTTGGCGAGAACCAATTCCAGCGATAAAAGTCGAATTGAAAAAGGTGCTCACTTCCTGAATAGAGGAATGATGGCGGACGACATTGAGGCTTACATAAACTATTTTGTCGCGCTTGACGCTCTCTTTGGAGAACGTGGCTCAGTCGAAGCATCAATAATCGAAGGCGTGCGCAAACTCCAAATAGATCCGAGACACTTGGAGAAAACTCCATGGCTTTTTGAGTTAAGAAACGAAATCGTTCACGGGGGAAGCAGATACATCACAGAGTGGTCAAAGTACGCTAGATACACACAACATTTTCAAACGAAACCTCTAGCCGATGTTCAAACGCTTGCGCAGCTTGCAGTATTGTTAACCCCAAAACTACTCGCTCACTAAGCTTCATACGAGTATCAAAGAACGCGTCAGCGCTTTCATCAAGATCGTATTTCGCGAAAAGCTAATCACCTTCATTCACTTCCGCCTTTAGCGTCGATTTACAAGCTCACTCCTATATATTCCTCGACAACTATGTTGTTCACTTGGACCGACCAGCTAGCTAACATCAACTGGCACGAACTCTCCGCGCTGTACGCTGCTGCACCCCTCGGCAACAAAAGCCCAGCCAGCCTGCAAACCGTCTTCACGAACAGCATGTTCCGCTGCTTCGTGAGCGACAACGGAAAACTCGTCGGCGTGGGCCGGGTGCTGGCTGACGGCGTGGACTGCGCCTACATCTGCGACATCGCGGTGTTGCCCAGCCACCAGGGCACCGGCCTGGGCAGGCAGATCGTCAGCCATCTCGTGGACCTGTCGCGTGGCCACCGCAAGATCATTCTTTATGCGGTGCCGGGCAAGGAAGGTTTCTACGGCAAGCTGGGGTTCAAGCGCATGAGCACCGCCATGGCGATTTTTGACGACCAGGCCGGCGCGCTGGAACGTGGCTACATCAATGAAAACTGATCCCTTTCATGATCTCAGCAACACCCTATCCCAAAGCTGTCTGCACCCTCATGCTTTTGCTGCAGCTTTGTTGCACGCAAGCCATGGCTGATGCCGACGAATTCGCCCTGTGCAAAAGCCGGGGCTACCCGCAGGGCAATGACAGAAGCTGGAACCAGGACTGCTACAAAATCGGCAGTTACAGCAATCCGCAGAAAATTTTCCTGCACAACACCGCGCAGCCCGGCCCGCAGCCCTGGGTTCTCCAGGCGGGAAACCCGCTGTTCGACCCCGCAACCTGGAAGTACACAGCAAACAATGCAGCTGTCAGCGGCACGGTCGACAGTTACCTGCAGGCCTTCCGCATCACCGGCTTTCTGATCCTGAAAGACGACAAGGTGGTGCTGGAACGCTACCAGTACGGCCGGGGCCCGTCTGACCTGATGCTTTCGCATTCGATGGCCAAAACCGTGATGGCCCTGCTGTATGGTCATGCCATCAACGACGGAAAAATCAAGCTGGCGGACAAGGTGGTGGATGTGTTGCCCGACTTCGCCGGCAGCGCATTTGCCAACGACAGCGTGGAAGACCTGCTGCGCATGGCCAGTGGCGCCGCACTGGTCAACTCCTACACCGGGCCGGCCGACAACGGCGCCACCAATCCCATGAACCTGCAGGGCGGTGGCGACCTTCGCGCCATCCTGAAATCGAAGACCGTGACCCGGGCACCACCCGGTACGGTTTTCGACTACAACGGCATGCAATCGGCGCTGCTGGGGCTGATGCTGCGTGAGCGCCTGGGCGGCCAGACCCTCACCGCCTACCTCGAAGAAAAAATCTGGAAACCCATGGGTGCCGAGTATCCGGCGGTCTGGATCAAGGACAAACAGGGCTACGAAGGTGTGCAAGGCCAGTTCGCCGCCAGCATCCGCGACTACGCCAAACTTGGTTACCTCTTCATCAACAAGGGGTTTGCCAATGGCAGGCAGGTGGTTCCCGCCTCCTGGATGGAGGCCATGACCCGCATCGACCGGTCCAGACCCCAGCCCACCAACGGCACCCTGTATGGACTGCATGTGTGGCTGACCGCGCAGGGGCAAGGGCGCGGACGCTTCGCAGGGACCTACGGGCAACACATTGCTTTCGACCCGGTGGCAAAACTGGTGATGGTGCAGACCGCCGCGGCAAAAACTGCGGAGGACGAAGGCAGTCCGCATTTTTTTGCAATTCGCAATTCGCTCGCTGCCTCCCCAAGCCGGTAGAAAGCACCGGCAGTGCATTGATGGATGGCCTGGTGTCGGGTGCGGTTTCAGGCTGCATTTTTTGAGCACCACTAGCCTGATCGGGCGATGCGCCTGCCTGCCCTGGCTGCCCTGGCTGCCCTGGCTGCCCTGGCTGCCCTGGCTGCCTAGAATACGCATCTCAACAGCCAGCGGAGGACCCTCATGCGTTTTCGGATTCTGGTTTTTTCAGCCCTCGTCCTGCTGGCATCGCTGCCGGCAGCAGCGCTCGAGCCGGGTGACGCGGGCACCTATCTGCTTGTCAATGTCCAGGGGCAGATCACCCCCAAAGCCATGCGCCTGGTGCAGGGCCCGGGCCAGTGGACGCTGGAAGACCGCAAGCCCGACGGCTCCTGGGCCAGCGTCACCTGCGAGAAGGAATGCACGCTGCAGACCTCCACCGAGGCCGACACTCAGCGCTTCTTCCCTGCCGCGACGCTGGCAGAAATCACACCGGACTGCATCCACAACATGGCTTTTGCCTTCTGTGGCTATTCACTCAAAACCGACGCTGCCTTCAGGGGCTATCTGTTTGTGGGACTGGTGGTCAACCCGCCTGTGAGCCTGAGACTCGCGAGGGTTATTCCCGACGCCAAGCCTGGTTCTTGACAATCAAATCGGCCTCTAGCCCTTATTCCACGGGCGCAAGCAGCTATCTATTCAGTAGCAAGTTCGGCCCGGCTGGCCGCCATGACAAATGCCGCCACGCGCTCCAGCTGATCTGGCACATTGAGCGCCGGCGCATGGCCGCAACCTTCGATCTCTACCACTTCAAGCAGCCTCCGGGCGCCCGGTCCGCGCGTCAGCATCTCGGCCGTGGTTTCGCGCAGCACCAGGTCGGAGTCGGCACCGCGCAGGCACAGCACCGGGATGGCCAGCGCGTCGTAGTGGTCCCAGATCAGGTAGTCGTTGGGGTGGTGCGTGAACTGCTGCACCATGGCCGGGTCGTAATGCGGCGTGACCTGGCCGTTGGGCAGGCGGCGGGTGGAGGTTTCGGTCAGGCGCCGCCACTGCGCGTCGCTGAGCCAGCCGTAGGGCTTGTAGACCTGGCGCAAAAAGGCTTCGAGTTCGCGCACGGTGTCGAAGGCTGGCGGGTTACCCGCGTAAGAGCGGATGCGCGCCACCGCCGCGTCGGAGATGCGCGGCGCGGTGTCGTTGAGCACCAGGCTCTGGATACGCGGCTTCAGGCTGGGCTCGAACAGCCCTGACGCGCACACCATGCCGATGGCGCCGCCCATGGACGTGCCGACCCAGTGCGCGTGCTCGATCTGCAACTGGTCGAACAGCCCGGCTGCAATACGTGCGTAGAACGAGAGCTGATACTCACCTGCCGGGTCCGGGCTCCACTGGCTCAGGCCGCGGCCAATCGTGTCGGGGCAGATCACGCGGTAACGCATGCTCAGGTAGGCCGCCAGTTCGTCCATGTCGCGCCCGGTGCGCGCCAGGCCATGCCAGGCAATCACTGTGTCGGCGTGCTGCGCGCCCCACTCGGTGTAGTGGATTTCGCGGCCGGCGCAAGTGAGGTAATGTGAGGTAAAGGACATGGCGTTGTGTTTTCAGGTGTTGGCCAGGGACCGTTCGCGCGCGGCACGCAGCCGCCCCACCACACCGGTGGGAAAGTAATAAACAGACAACACAAACAGCAGGCCCAGCCAGAGCAGCCAGCGGTCGGGCGACAGCAGTGCGGCCAGCCAGGGGAGGCCGCCGGCGGCTTCGCTGCCCAGGCGCAGCAAGTCCTGCAGATAACTCTGCGCCACCAGGAACAGCGCCGCCCCGATGGCGGAACCGTAAATCGTGCCCATGCCACCGATCACAACGATCAGCAGCACGTCAATCATGATTTCAAACGACAGCGAGGTGTCGGGCCCGTTGTAACGCAGCCAGAGCGCCAGCATGGCGCCGGCCAATGTTGCAAACAGCGCCGACAGCACGCTCGACGTTGTGCGATAGACCACCACGCGGTAACCGATGGCCTCGGCGCGGAACTCGTTCTCGCGGATGGCCTGCAGCACGCGACCGAAAGGCGAGTTGACGATGCGCAGCAGGCTCAGCAGCGCGACCAGCGCGACCACAAACAGCAGGTAATAACACAGCAGCCTTCCGTCAATGGACACGCCGAGGAAAGGCTGCTCCATGAATTCGAAGCTCGGCGACAGGATCTCCGGTACCTTGAAGGACAGGCCATCTTCTCCCCCCGTGAACTGCGACAACTGTGACGCCAGGGTCTGGAAAGCCGAGGCCACGGCCAGCGTGATCATGGCAAAAAAGATGGCCTTCACGCGCAGGGAGAACAGCCCCACTGCCAGCGCGAGCAGGAAGGACAGCGCCAGCGCGCACAGCAGGCCGGCGGCCAGCGCTTCCCATGTCGCACCCAGGCGCGTGGTGGCAATGGCGATGCCATACGCGCCTATGCCAAAAAACATGGTGTGCGCAAAACTGACGATGCCGGTGTAGCCCAGCAACAGGTCAAAACTGGCGACCAGCACCACGAAGATCAGCACCTTGGCCGCAACATTGAGCGCCTTGACGCCGGGAAAAACAAAGGGCGCGAAGGCCAGCGCCAGCAGCAGGCCGACCAGAATGACGGCCAGCACGCGGCTGCGCGGGAAGTCGTTGGAGAGAAGTCTTTTCAGCATGATGAGATCCAGAACGACGGCCGCCGCGCCGGGCCGCCCCAAGCAAGGCCAGCCACCCCGGGGGGCAGCGTATTACACGAAGTGAAAAGCGTGGGGGCCATGTTTTCAACGGTTGGTCACGGGATACAGTCCCTGGGGCCGCCACAGCAGCACCGCAGCCATCAACGCGATGTTGGAAAACAGCGCCACCTTGGGCGCCAGGAAACCGGTGTAGTTGGCCATCAGCCCCACCAGCAGGGCGCCGATCAGCGCGCCGGTGGTTGAACCCAGACCGCCGATGATGATGACGATAAAGATCAGCACGTTGACCTGTGCGCCCATCTGCGGCACCACGCTTTGCTGGTACAGGCCCCACATCACGCCGCCCAGGCCGGCCAGTGCACTGCCGACCACAAACACGCCGACAAACAGTCGGCGAATGCGATAACCCAGTGACTCGACCATCTCGCGGTCCTGCACGCCGGCACGGATCAGCAGGCCGATCTTGGTGCGGCTCAGTGTCCAGACCAGTACCGCAAACACCGCCAGCCCGACAATCATTGCCATCACACGGTATTTCTCGATGGCCGTGTCGCCGACCAGCAGTGAGCCGCGCATGGCTTCTGGCAGCGGCAAGGCAATTTGCGCCGGGCCCCAGATCACCTTGATCAACTCCTCGCCGATGATCATGCCGCCCATGGTGATCAGGATCTGCTTGAGGTGCTGGCCGTACACCGGCCGCACGATGAAGCGTTCAAACGCCAGGCCGACCGCACCCGAAACCAGCATGGCCACCAGCATGGCCGGCAGCACCGCCACCAGGTTGCGCCAGAGTTCCTGCGAGCCGGTCCAGTCGCTCATGGCGCCCAGCACGCTGGTGGCCACAAACGCACCGAGCGCGATGAAAACACCGTGGCCAAAGTTGAGCACGTCCATCAGGCCGAACACCAGGGTCAGGCCGGAGGCAATGATGAAGATGATCATGCCCATGGCCAGGCCGGCCACCGTCAGCGTCAGCCAGGTGGAGCCGGAGCCAATGAAGGGAAAAACAAGCGCCGCCAGCACTGGCACCAGTGCCAAAGGCTTCCAGTCGAAATCAATGGTCATAGAGCCCCCACGCTTGTTTTTGTTTCCGTTCGTCCTGAGCTTGTCGAAGGATGCCCCCTTGGGGGCTTTCGCGCCCAGGAGCGGTCCGCCGTCGCGAATTTTCATAAAGCCAGTCCAAGCAGGGATTGCTGCAGCGCCGGGTCTTCGGCAAGTTCTTTCATCGACCCCGCGTGCACGACGCGGCCGTTGTCCATCACCGCGACGCTGTCGCCCAGGCGTTTGGCAAAGTTGATGTTCTGCTCGACCAGCAAAATGGTCGCGCCGCTGGCCTTGAGCTGCGCAAACGCGTCAATCATGTTGTTGATGATGGCGGGCGCCAGGCCCTTGCTGGGCTCATCGACGATCAGCAGTTCACGCGGCTCGACAATCGCGCGGGCCACGGCCAGCATCTGCTTTTGCCCGCCCGACAATTTGCCGGCCGGGTGGTTCCAGAATTTTTCGACCGCGGGAAACAGAGAAAAGATCCACTTCAGCCGGGCCTCGTCCATCTGGCTGGCGCGGCTGGCCTTGCGCGCGGCCAGCAGCATGTTTTCCTTCACCGTCAAGTCGGAGAAGATGCCCATGTTTTCCGGCACGTAGGCGATGTTGAGTTCGGCAATCTGCGGCGTGTTGAGTTTCGTGATGTCACGTCCGTCAAAAGTCAGCCTGCCCTGCGAAGCCTGCCACAGGCCCATGATGGTGCGCAGCGTGGTCGTCTTGCCCGCGCCGTTGCGGC
>CBFGNA010000051.1:0-10311 GCA_965650045.1 uncultured Polaromonas sp. | reverse complement strand
GGGAAAACCGTCATCAGCGTGCTGCATGAACTGTCCATGGCGCTGGCCGCCGATGAACTGGTCGTGATGGACGGGGGGCGCGTGCTGCATCATGGCGCCTGCAGTGATGCGGCCACCCATGCCGCGCTTGAAAATGTGTTTGGCCAGCGGGTGCGCGTGCACCGGCTTGACGGCCAGTGGATTGCGCTGCCGCGCTGAAAGAACACCATGCAGACTGAAACACCACCTACCGCCAAACCCTATGACAAGCCCGAGGGCGAACGCCGCGGCCTGATCATTGTCAACACCGGTGACGGCAAGGGTAAAAGCACCGCCGCTTTCGGCCTGGCCTTGCGCGCCCACGGCCGCCACCATGTGCACGGCAAGGCCGTGAAAATTTTCCAGTTCATGAAGGTGCCGAGCGCGCGTTTCGGCGAGCACCGCATGTTCGAGCAGCTCGGTATCCCGATTGAAGGCCTGGGCGACGGCTTCAGCTGGAAGAGCCAGGACCTCGAACACTCGGCGCAGCTCGCGCGCAATGGCTGGCAAAAAGCCAAAGCAGCCATCCTCGGCGGCGAGAACTTCATGGTCGTGCTGGACGAGCTGACCTACCCGCTGATTTACGGCTGGATGCCGCTGGAGGACGTGGTGCAGACCCTGAAAGAACGGCCCCGGGACGTGCATGTGGTGATCACCGGCCGGCGTTGCCCGCCGGAGATCATCGAACTGGCCGATACGGTCACCGAGATGACCAAGATCAAGCATGCTTTCAACGCCGGAGTGCCGGCGCAACGCGGCATCGAGGACTGAACCCCGCCTGCCCGGCCAGCCCGGGCGATGGCGTTACGATGCCGCCATGCCATTTCCAGTGATTCCGCTCCGTTTCATGTCGGCCCGGCCCGAGGGCCGCCGATGCTGACCGCCTGGCGCCTTTTCGAGCTTGGCCAGACTGTCGAAGGGCTGGCCATCTGTGTTGCCATCGTCCTGGTGTTTGTGCTGGTGCTGCTGCTGGCACTGTCCATCGACGCGCGCTGGGGCGAACCTCCTTCCACCTTTCACCCCGTCGTTCTCATGGGCCGTTACCTGCAGGCTTGCGGCGACGCCATGTCGGCCCGATCACCGGCGGTGGCCTTTGTGGGCGGGGCGCTGGCCTGGTGCCTGGGCGCGCTGCTGGTCGGGACGCTGGCGGCCGCCCTGCAGGCGCTGGCTTTTCGCCAGGTCACGCGGCTGGTGCTGGACCCCGGCTTGGACAACGCCGCGCTGGCGGTGCTGCTGGTGGTGTTCATGGGCTGGCTGATGAAATGCGCCCTGTCCTGGCGCATGCTGCACGACGAGGTCGGTGCGGTTGAAATCGCCCTGCAGCAATCGGTGGAAGCCGGGCGCGCACGCCTGGCCTGGCTGGTCAGCCGCAACACGGCATTGCTCAGCGAGAGCGAGGTGCGTGAAAGCGCCATCGAGTCGCTGGCCGAGAACCTCAATGATTCGGTGGTGGCGCCGGTGTTCTGGTTCGCGCTGTTCGGCCTGCCGGGCGCGGCCATCTACCGCTTTGCCAACACCGCCGATGCGATGTGGGGTTACCGCGGCGTGCACCGCGGCCGGCACTGGGAGTGGGCCGGCAAGTGGGCGGCACGTGCCGACGATGTGTTGTCCTGGTTGCCGGCGCGCCTGACGGCCATGCTGCTGGCGCTGGTGGTGCGGGGCCTGCCGGTGGGCGCCTTGCGCTGGGAAGCGGCCAAGACGCCGTCGCCCAACAGCGGCTGGCCGATGGCCGCCATGGCGCTGGCGCTGGGCGTCAGCCTGCGCAAGCCCGGCGTGTACACGCTCAACGCCACGGGCCGGCCGGCCGAACCCGCCGACACCGCTTCGGCCCAAAACTATGCATCAAAAGCGGTGTTTGCCCTTGTCCTGTGTGCGAAGTCAGCTATGTTTTTGATAGCTATTGTGATGTTGGCGGGGCTGTCGCCATGACCGGTCCGCAAGCTGTCCGCGAACACGGGGGGCCCGATGGGCAGGGCGTGCCGCTGCACGACTTTTCCAGCAACAGCCACGCCGGCGGCCCTTGCCCGCTGGCGCTGGCGGCGGTGCAGCGGGCCGATGCCACCGCCTATCCCGACGCGGCCTACACCGGCCTGCGCCGGCAACTGGCGGAATTTCATGGGGTGGACAGCCAGCGCGTCGTGCTGGCCGGCAGCGCCAGCGAATTCATCTTCCGCATGACCGCGCTGGCCGCGCAGGCAGGCGCCCGCTCGGTCTGTTTGCCCCGCCACAGCTACGGTGACTATGCGCAGGCGGCGGCGGCGTGGAAGCTGCCCGTCACCGCGCTGCCGGCGCCGGCGCAACTGCGCTGGTCCTGCGACCCTTCCAGCCCGCTGGGACAGGCGCAGGCGCCCGAAGCTTGCGCAGGCGCGGACGTCTTCCATGTGCTGGACCGCGCCTACGAACCCCTGCGCCTGGACGGCCGGTCGCCATGGCAGGGCGAAACGCTGCAAGACGTGTGGCAACTCTGGACACCGAACAAGGCTTTGGGTCTGACAGGTGTGCGTGCGGCCTACGCTATCGCGCCGCAGCGACAGGCGCACCATGTGGCGCAACTCGAAGCACTGGCGCCGTCCTGGCCAGTGGGAGCGCATGGCGTCGCCATGCTGCAGGCCTGGGTCAGCGCCGAAGTGCAGGCCTGGCTGGCGGACAGTCTGCCGGCGCTGCGGCAATGGAAAGCCGCGCAGATCGCGCTGTGTGAGTCGCTGGGCTGGGACTGCCTGCCCAGCGAAGCCAATTTTTTCTGTACCCGCCCGGTCTCGCCCGCGGGGTTGCCGCTGGCGCAGGCACTGGCGGCCTTGCGCGCGCACGGTATCAAGCTGCGCGACACGGCGTCCTTCGGCCTGGCCGGTCATGTGCGCCTGAGCGTAGCCGCACCCGCAGCCCAGCAGGCGCTGCGTGTCGCCTGGACCGGCATCGCGAGGGCAGCGGCATGAGGGCCAAAGCCGTCATGGTGCTGGGCACCACCAGCGGTGCGGGCAAAAGCTGGCTGACCACCGCGCTGTGCCGTTATTACGCCAACCAGGGCCTGAAGGTCGCGCCCTTCAAGGCGCAGAACATGAGCAACAACGCCAGGGTGGTAGCAGGACGCGAATTTTCCGCCGTGCCACCCCCAGGAAAATTTGCCTCTCTGGCTGATGAAAGAGGTAGCGAGTCGCGGCAGGCTCACACAGTGACCAGCTTGGGCGGCGAGATAGGCAGTGCGCAATACTTCCAGGCGCTGGCTGCGCGCGCCGCGCCCGAGGTGCGCATGAACCCGCTGCTGCTCAAACCCGAGAAAGACACACAGAGCCAGGTTGTGCTGATGGGCCAGGTCAACGCCGAACTCTCGCGCATGGCCTGGCGCGGCCGCAGTGCCTCGGTCTGGCCGGTGATCGCGCAGGCGCTCGATGAGCTGATGGCGGACAACGACGTGGTGGTCATCGAAGGCGCGGGCTCGCCGGCCGAGATCAACCTGAAAGACAGCGATATCGTGAACATGCGGGTGGCCACCCATGCCCAGGCGGCCTGCCTGCTGGTGACCGATATTGATCGGGGGGGGGCTTTCGCCCATCTCTACGGCACCTGGATGATGCTGGACGAGGCTGAGCGGCGGCTCATCAAGGGTTTTGTGCTCAACAAGTTTCGTGGCGACGCGAGCCTCTTGGCGCCGGGGCCGCAGATGCTGCAGGGGCTGACCGGCGTGCCGACCGTCGCCACCTTGCCGATGTGGTGGCAGCACGGCCTGCCGGAAGAAGACGGTGTGTTTGATGACCGGAGCCGGGCCACCGGCAGCGTGACGCGAACCATCGCGGTGATTGCCTACCCGCGCATCAGCAACCTCGACGAGTTCCAGCCGCTCAAGAACGTGCCCGGTGTGTCCTTGCACTGGGTGCGCAGCCCGTCACAACTTGCCGGCCTGGCGCCTGAGGACTGGATCATCCTGCCCGGCTCCAAGGCCACCAGCAGCGACCTGGACTGGCTGCGTGCGCAGGGGCTGGACCAGGCGATTGCCGCGCACGCCGGCCGCGGCGGCAGGGTGCTGGGCATTTGCGGCGGTTTGCAAATGCTGGGCGAGGCTCTGATTGACCCGCACGGCATCGACGGCAACGGGCCCGGCCTGGGCCTGCTGCCGGTGGTGACGGTTTTCGAGGAAAGCAAGACCGTCCGGCACCGCCAGGCGATTTTTTTGCAGCTGCATGGCCCCTGGGCGGCACTGTCGGGGGTGGCGGTGCAGGGTTATGAAATCCACCATGGCCAGACTGCTGCGCACAGCGCCATGGCTGCCGCCGGTGACGTGGCCCGGCCCGTCATGCCGGAGGGGCTGGCCTGGCAAAACGCCGGCGGCCATGTGCTCGGCGTTTATCTGCACGGCCTGTTTGAAGATGCGGCGGTGCTGCAGGCGCTGTTCGGTGCCAGCACGCCGACGCTGGACACGGTGTTCGACGGCCTGGCCACATACATTGGCCGCCACTTCGAGCCCGGCGTGCTGGACCGACTCGTCGAACAAAGCGGGCCGACCTGATGCTGGTGGTGCTCGCCAACATTGCTGTGGTTCTGGCTGCGGTGGTGATTCATTACGAATTTTTATTCCGGCTGAGCCTGCTGATGCGCCATGTGAAGATGCGGCACCGGCCCCGCGTGCTGGTGGGCGTGGGCGGGGCGCTGGTTGCCCACGCGGTCGAGGTCTGGCTGTTTGCCGGCGTGTATTACCTGATGCACCATGCCAGGGGATGGGGCAGGCTGACAGGCCACTTTGACGGCAGCCTGATGGACTGCGTGTATTTTTCCTTCAGCACCTTCACGACTTTGGGGTTCGGCGACATCCAGCCAGAAGGAGACCTTCGCTTTCTGACCGGCATCGAGGCCCTGACCGGGCTGGTGCTGATCACCTGGACCGCGTCTTTTTTGTTTGTCGAAATGCAGAAGTTCTGGGATTCCAGGTAGCCTTCGACAACGGCGCCATGGGCCCGTCACGGGTGCCTGGCGCCCAATCCCAACTCCTGAGCCAGCGCCTTGTACCGAGCAACACTTTTTTGAACAAAGTCATCCAGCTCGGCGCCAGCCAGCGCAAAGGGATACAGCCCGTACCGGCCGCGAACTGAATTGAATGAAGGTGTCGCCATTGCCGATTGAAAAGTGTGGACCCAGGCCTGATAGTCGTGATCACTCACGTGTTTCCCGACATAAAGTCCCCTGACGGTCTGCCACACCACATCGAGCCCTTGCTCGCGGGCCGTGGGTATTGTGGAGGCGGCACCCGACAGGCGTTTGTCTGAAAGAACAGCCAGGATGCGAATGGGCGCACCCGCACGGATGGCTTGCATCGCTTCCGCGATATCGCCGCAAAAGACGCTGACGTGTTTTCCCTGCAATGCGCTCAGCGCCTCCCCGCCGCCCTCAAACGATACAAAACGCATTGATTTGTGATCGTGGCCTGACTTTTTGACGATGAGCGCCGCCTTGACCCAGTCCTGGCTGCCGACCGTCCCGCCTGCGCCAAACACGACTTTTGAGCCGTCTTGCTGAAGCTGCACCACGAGATCACCGAGCGACTTCATGGGCGAGTCCGATCTGACGGCGATGGCGCCGTAATCGGCACCGAGTGCGGCGACCCAGCGTACGTCCGATGTGCTGTGCGGCCCGAACTTGCCCTGTGCGAGGTTGAGCAATGAACCGCTTGAAAATGCCACCAGCGTGCCGGGGTTGCTCAATCGATTTGTGACCATCCTGTCGTAGGCGACCGCGCCTATCCCACCCGGGAGATAGCTGATGCGCAAGGGTTGACCTGCCTGACGGCTTGCGTCAAGCAACGCACCGGCGAGTTTGCAGGTGAGGTCAAATCCGCCATGCGCTTTGGCCGGAACGAGGCACTCGGGGGCATCACGGACACTGGCGACCAGCCCCAGCGGCCATGTCAGGAACATGCACACCAGAAGTTTCCAGCAGGCGCGTGTATGTTTATTGGGGGGACTCATGGGCGCCTCATTGTCTTGGTCTGGGCCACCAGATGCCGGCCCGCAGCCCTTGACCATCAGTGCGGTGATCCAGTTTCAGCACGCCGCCATGTCTTTCGGCAATGGCCCGGGCAATAGCCAGGCCCAGCCCCGATCCATTCCCGTGTGTCTGCGCCCTGATAAACCGTCGCCCGAGCAGGTTCTTCTCCAGGTCGGATATCCCGGGCCCGCTGTCCGTGACGCTCAGGCTCCAGCCGAGGGCATCTGCGGCGGAGGCAATCGTTATCTCGCCGCCCTCCGGGGTGAATGAAACCGCATTCGTCACGAGGTTGAGCAAAGCCTCGCGAAGCAGGCCCTGATCACCTGCCGCCATAGCTGTGGGCATGCCATGCTGCACACCGAGATCGATATCTTTGGCACGTGCCTGTGGCATGCGGTTTAGCGCGACATCCCGCACCAGCGCCGCAAGCTCGAAGTCCTGCAGGTTCAGGGTCACCGTGTCACTGCGGGCCAGCGTCAGCAACTGGTTGGTCGTATGCGTGGCGCGGAAAATTTCCAGTCGCAGGGCCAACAGCGCCTGCCTGACAAGGGCTGGATCGTCTTCGCCTATCGCGTAGTCTGCCTGCAACTGCAGTGTCGTCAGATGGGTCCGCAGCTGATGGGATGCGTCGTCCACGAACTCCCGTTGCTGCAGGGACAAGTCGTTCGTGCGCTGCATCTGCTGGTTGACCGCTTGCACCAGTGGGTCAACCTCGGCGGGCAGCCCTGCCGCGTCAAGAGGTGTCAGGTCGTCGGGCCTGCGTGACCGCACCTGTGATGCCAGCCGCGCCAGGGGCCGGACGGCGATGGCCACCACGAGGGCCGCGCAGAGCAGATTGAGCGCAAAGATGAGTCCATCACGCACGGCCGCGCGAGCCACAAACCTGCGGGTAAATTCATGGCGGGATTGCACCCCCTCGGCGACCTGAACCAGAACGTCGCGCGCCGGACTGTGCGCCAGCGGGTGCTCCAGCTCGGACAGGTAGGCCACGACCCGAACAGCCTCGCCGAAATAAGTGGCATCGTAAAAAACGGGCGCATCGACTTTGAGGGCCGTGGGTGCCGGGGGAAGGTCGGCACTGCCAATTTCAACCAGGCCGTCAGAACTGGCGATCCGGAACTGGACCTGGTCACTTGCTGTCAGTTCAAAAAACTCGAACATCCGGTAGGGAAGCTCCACCGACAATCCACCAGAGGCGGTAGAGATGTTGGCGGCGATGGACTTGGCTGCTCCAAGCAGGGAGCGATCATAGGCGGCATTGGCCGCGTCCAGCGCATCGTGATGGGTCATCCATAACTCTGCGCTGGTGACGATGGCCAGCACGGGCAGCAGCGACAGGAAGAGGCGCAGCCTGAGGCTCAGGTTCAGGCGTTCAGCCCTCTTCCAGCGCATAGCCCAGCCCTCGCATGGTGACGATGCGCACACCCTTGTTCTCCAGGCGCTTGCGCAAGCGATGAACGAACACTTCCACCGCCTCGGGATGCACATCCTCATCATCCGGAAAAACCCGATCAAGGATTTGCTGCTTGGACATTGGCTCGCCGCTGTGCTGGATAAGCACGCGCAAGACCGCATGCTCGCGCGGCGAAAAACCGAGTACCTCTCCATGCAGCAGAAACTGTTTCCTGGTCACGTCAAAGGTGAGGGAGCCGCAACACAGGCGGGGGTGTTCGCTGCCTCGGGCGCGTCTCACCAGTGCATGAAGCCGCGCCTCCAGCTCGGCCAATGCAAAGGGTTTGGCTAAAAAGTCGTCAGCCCCCGCGTTAAGCGCCTTGACTCTTTCCGCCAATGAGTCGCGAGCGGTCAGGATCAGGGTGGGGAGCCGCTGGTCCCGCTCTCGCAGGCGCCTTAAAACCTCCAGTCCGTCCAGACCCGGCATACCCAGATCGAGGATCAGAACATCATGGTCATGATCACGCAGCGCAATGTCGGCCAGCTTGCCATTGTTGACCCACTCAACCTGAATGCCTATGCCCTCCAGTGCCTTGCTGAGCCAGGTCCCCAAGGTGTGTTCGTCTTCAGCCAGCAGTGCACGCATGGGGCGATGCTACCCAAGCCCGGGCCACTGCGCCATCCGGTCGGTCATGCAGGCTGGATTTTGGCGCGCTCAATGACGGGTTTCCAGCGCTTTTGTTCTGCAGCGATAAATTGGGCGTATTCGGCAGGCGAGTTGCCCACCGGCTCCGCGGCATCGGCGTGCAGACGCTCCACGGAGCCTGGCGACCTCACCGCCTTGGCGGCTTCCGTCGCAAGGCGAGTCATATTCGCCGCTGTCAGGTTGGCGGGCGCCTGCAAGCCGTACCACTGCGTCATCTCAAAACCAGGAAATCCCTGCTCTGCGACGGTCGCAACATCCGGCAACTGCGGCAAGCGCTGGGCCGAGCCGGTCGCAATGCAGCGAAGCTTGCCGGCCTTGATATGCGCAAGGATGGCAGAGGCGCCGACAGCGGCAGCATCAAGCCGGCCGGCCAGCAGGTCGGTCAGCTGGGGGCCGGTGCCGCGATAGGGCACATGCAACACAAACAGGTCCGCCTTGGCTTTGAGGTATTCAAAAGCCAGGTGGCCAGCGCTTCCGTTGCCTGCCGAGCCATAGCTGAGTTTTCCGGGCTGGCTGCGAGCCAGAGCCACAAATTCCTTGAGGTTTTTGGCGGGGACGCTGGGGTGCACCACGTAGAGGCTTGGGACTTTCGCCAGCAAGGTGACTGCTTGGAAATCCTTGATCGGGTCGTAAGGCAGTTTGCTGAAAATGTAGGGGTTCACGGCGAGTGTGCCAATGTGGCCCAGGATCAAGGTGTGCTGGTCCTCGGCGCGGGCCACTTCCGCCATGGCGATGTTGCCCGCAGCGCCTGGCTTGTTTTCGACAAACACGCTTTGGCCCAGCAGGCGCGTCATCTCTGCTGCCGTCGAACGCGCCACAATGTCCGAGCTGCCACCCGCTGCGAAGGGAACGACGAAGCGGATGGGTTTGCTTGGCCAGGAGGCCTGGGCGAACGCGCCAGGCGTCAGGGCGCTGCCGGCGCCCAGCGCGGCAGACGCTTTCAGAATTTGTCGACGGGTCCAGGCGGACGTGTTCATGAGGTCTCCCAAAAATTGATGTGTGCGCATGTTGCCCGGCGCCAGCTTTCAGCCGGCTTTCAAGGTGCGTCAGGCGGGGGCAGCAGCGCGGCTTGACCGCGAGAGCGTCGCCAGCAGGGCGGCTGGCTACAATACTGGCTATTCATACAGCCCTGCCATGACCGCAACGCCCGACACCGACACGCCCTACGTCGTGGCCGTGCGTGCCTTGTGCGACTTCACCGCCAAACGCGGCGACCTGGATTTACGTTTCACGCCCTCGCCGTCCGCGCAGGAAGGCATGGCCGGTCATCGCATGGTGGCGATGCGGCGACCGCCGCACTACCAGACCGAAATCAGCCTGGCCCTGGACTACAAAAATCTTCACGTGCGTGGCCGCGCCGACGGTTACGACGCCGAGGCCGGCCAGCTGGAAGAGGTCAAGACCTACCGCGGCAGCCTGGAAGCCATGCGCGACAACCACCGCACGCTGCACTGGGCCCAGCTCAAGGTCTATGGCCACCTGCTGTGCTGCCGGGACGGCCTGCCGGACCTCAAGCTGGCACTGGTGTATTTCAACGTGGCCACGCAGGACGAGACCCTGCTGGTCGAGTCGCACAGTGCCGGGGACCTGCGGGCCTTTTTTGAAGAGCAGTGCGGGCGTTTTCTGGACTGGTCGCGGCAGGAGCAGGCCCACCGCACTGCGCGCGACACGGCGCTGACGCAGCTTGCATTCCCGCATGCGGCGTTCCGCCCCGGCCAGCGCGAACTCGCCGAGGCGGTGTACAAGTCGGCCAGCAGCGGGCGCTGCCTGATGGCGCAGGCGCCCACCGGCATCGGCAAAACCATAGGCACGGTATTTCCGCTGCTCAAGGCCTGCCCGACACAGCGGCTCGACAAGGTGTTTTTCCTGGCGGCCAAAACGCCGGGACGGCAGCTGGCGTTCGATGCGCTGGCACGGATCCAGGCGGCCGCTCCCGCACTGCCGCTGCGCGTGCTGGAGCTGGTGGCCCGCAGCAAGGCCTGCGAACACCCGGACAAGGCATGCCACGGCGAGTCCTGTCCCCTGGCCAAAGGCTTTTACGACCGCCTGCCGGCCGCGCGGGAGGCGGCGGTGCAAGTGGCTGCCGCACGGCCTGGGCCGCTGGACAAAACCACCTTGCGCGAGGTGGCGCTGGCACACGACATCTGCCCTTACTACCTGAGCCAGGACCTGCTGCACTGGAGCGATGTGGTGGTGGGCGACTACAACTATTACTTCGACGT
>CBFGNA010000050.1:0-10478 GCA_965650045.1 uncultured Polaromonas sp. | reverse complement strand
GTGCAGATTTACCAGGTTCGCAGTGCCCTCGATGCACTGGCTGCACGCCTGGCGGCGCAGGCCCGCTACCAGATCGACCCCGGGTTGATTGCCCAGGGTCGGGCCGCCTCGCGCGGCACCGACGTGAAAGCCATGATGGCAGCCGACGCGCAGTTTCACGGTGCCATTTACGCGGCATCAGGCAACGCGCTGATTGCCCAAAGCGCACAACTGCACTGGCACCACATCCGCCGCGCGATGGGCGCCGTGCTGCAGGTGTCCACCATGCGTGAATCGATCTGGGACGAACACGAGACCATTGCCCAGGCGATTGCGGCGGGCGATGCCGCCAGGGCTGAAAACCTGATCCGCGAACACGGCGAAGATGCCAGCCGCAACCTCGCCAGCCTGCTCAACCACGTGCTGCAGCCCGGCGCCGGCAACCACCCCCAATCCGCCTGACCCATCCCATCATCCAGCCACCCAACCCCAGGAGACAAAAAAATGAATTTGACCCCCGACCAGCTCGCCCAGTTCGACCGCGACGGTTACCTGTTTTTCCCCGGCCTGTTCACGCCGGAAGAAACGCAGACCCTCAACGACGCCGTCCCGGAGCTCTACAGCCGGCGCGAGGCCTACAACGTGCGTGAAAAAGGCAAGGACGCGGTGCGCACCAACTTTGCCGCCCACATGTACAGCGAGCCCTTTGCCAAACTGGGCCGGCACCCGCGCATGATCGAACCGGTGGAGGACCTGCTGGGCGAGAAGCTCTACATGCACCAGTTCAAGATCAACGGCAAGATGGCCTTTGAAGGCGACGTCTGGCAGTGGCACCAGGACTACGGCACTTGGCTCAACGACGACATGATGCCCACGGAACGCGCCATGAACGTGGCGATTTTTCTCGACGATGTGACCGAACACAACGGCCCGCTGATGTTCATCCCCGGCAGCCACAAAAAAGGCGTGGTCGATGCCAAACACGATCTCACCACCACCAGCTACCCCTTGTGGACGGTGGACAACGACCTGATCCGCCAACTGGTGCAACGCGCCGGCGGCAAGGACGGCGGCATCGTCAGCCCCAAGGGCCCGGCCGGCTCCATGATCCTGTTCCACTCCTGCCTGGTGCATGCCTCGGGCAGCAACCTGTCGCCCTTCAACCGCGTCAGTGTCTACCTGAGCCTGTGTGCGGCGAGCAACCACATCCGCCGCCACAAGCGGCCCGAATACATTGCACACCGCGACTTCACGCCCATCACCACCTTGCCGGACGACTGCCTGCTCAAGGACTACCCGGTGGATTTGCCCTGGAAAGACGGCGTGCCAGCGACGGCATTGCAGACCTCGATGGAAGAAATCTTGCCGGAGCGCAAGGCGGCTTGAGGCCGCTCGCCCTCCCCCTTCCCCGTTCGCCCTGAGCTTGTCGAAGGGTCGTCTCAACTCTCGGGCTGGCCTGACCAGGCTCAGCCCGAACGGATATCCCAATGAACCTCTACTCAAAACTCCAGCAACGCGCCGCAGACAACAAGCCCATCCGCATCGGCCTCATTGGCGCCGGCAAGTTCGGCTCCATGTACCTCGCGCAAATCCCGAAAACGCCGGGTGTGCACCTGGTGGCGATTGCTGACCTGTCGCCCGCTGCTGCCCGCACCAACCTCGCCCGTGTAGGATGGAATCCGGCCCTGACCCAGGCAGAATCAGCACAAGCAGCTATCAAAACAGGAGCAACCTGGATCACCGACGACTGGAACTCGGTGGTCACGCATCCGCAGATCGACATCATCGTCGAGTGCACCGGCAACCCGGTGGCGGCGGTCGAGCATTGCCTGCAGGCGTTTGCGCACGGCAAACACGTGGTCAACGTCACGGTGGAAGCTGATGCCTTCTGCGGGCCGCTGCTGGCGCGCAAGGCGGCCGAAGCGGGTGTGGTTTATTCGCTGGCCTTCGGCGACCAGCCCGCGCTGATCTGTGACCTGGTGGACTGGGCGCGCACTTGTGGCTTTCCGGTGGTGGCGGCCGGCCGCGGCCACAAGTGGCTGCCGCATTTTTCGGAGTCCACGCCTGAAACCGTCTGGGGCAACTACGGCCTCACGCCCGAACAAGCCGAGCGCGGCGGGCTCAACCCGAAAATGTTCAACAGCTTTCTGGACGGCTCCAAACCGTCGATTGAAAGCACGGCGGTTGCCAATGCCACTGGGCTGACGGTGCCGTCGAACGGACTGCTTTATCCGCCGGCCAGCGTCGAAGACATCCCCTACGTGACACGCCCGATCAGCGAAGGCGGTGTGCTGGAGCGCAAGGGCATGGTGGAAGTGATCTCTTCGCTCGAAGCCAACGGCCGCAAGATTCCCTACGACATTCGCATGGGTGTGTGGGTCACGGTCGAGGCCGAGACCGAGTACATCAAGAACTGCTTTGAGGAATACAACGCACACACCGACCCGAGCGGGCGTTACTTCACGCTGTACAAGCGCTGGCACCTGATCGGGCTGGAAGTCGGCGTGTCGGTGGCCAGCGTGGCCTTGCGCGGCGAGCCGACCGGCGTGGCGACCTGCTGGAACGCGGACGTGGTGGCCACCGCCAAGCGCGACCTGAAGCCCGGCGACATGCTGGACGGCGAAGGCGGCTACACGGTCTGGGGCAAGCTGCTGCCAGCCGACACCTCGCTGAAGATGGGCGGCCTGCCCCTGGGCCTGGCGCACAACGTCAAGGTCGTGCGTGCCGTGAAAAAGGGCCAGAGCCTGAGCTGGGCCGATGTGGCGATGGACACCTCCACCCCGGCGTACAAGGTGCGCAACGAGATGGAGCGCATGTTCTCCCCGGCCATCCAGAAAGCTGCCTGACAGCTTTTGCCCTGCCGTGTGCCGCATGATGGTGGCCGCACTTTTTTCCGGACATTCATGAGCCCCACCGAAACCACCTCCCTTTCGCGCATCGCCTTTCTGGGCACCGGCAGCATGGGGCTTCCCATGGCCAGACGCCTGTGTGAAGCTGGCCATGCCCCGCAGGTATGGAACCGGACCGCTGCCAAAGCGGCTTCCCTGGCTGCACTGGGCGCCGTCGTGCACGACCAGGCCGCAAGCGCCGTGAAGGACGCCGACCTGGTGGTCGGCATGCTGGAAAACGGGGCCGTGGTTGAAGACGTGCTGTTCACACAGGACGTGGCTGCGGCGATGAAACCGGGCGCCTTGTTCGTTGACATGGCGTCCATCAAGCCGCGCGAGGCGCGGGACCACGCAGCGCGCCTGGCGGCCATGGGCATGGGCCATATCGACGCACCGGTATCGGGCGGGACCGGCGGCGCCGAACAGGGCACGCTGGTCATCATGGCGGGCGGCAAGGCCGCCGATTTCGAGCGTGCCCTGCCCATCTTCCGCATTTTCGGCCGTGCCACCCACGTGGGTTCACATGGCGCGGGCCAGCTCACCAAACTGGCCAACCAGATGATTGTCGGCATCACCATCGGGGCGGTGTCCGAGGCATTGCTGTTTGCCGCCAAAGGCGGCGCCGACATGGCCAGGGTCAGGGAAGCGATCACCGGCGGCTTCGCCGACAGCCGCATTCTGCAGGTGCATGGCGAACGCATGGTCGAGCGCGACTTCGCGCCGCGTGCACGCATGGCCATCCAGCTCAAGGACATGCGCAATGCACTGGCGACGGCCGACGAGATCGGTTTTGATGCCCCGGTCACCAAGCTGTTCGAGCAGCTTTATGCCGACGGCATCCAGCACGGCCTGAGCGACCTGGACCACTCCGGCCTGTTCGTGGAACTGGCCAGCCGCAACGGCATGACCTGACAGGCACCACCCACAGACTCGCATGAAAAAAGCCCGCAACTTGCGGGCTTTTTTTTGGATGGCTGAATGATCAGCGTGCGGGCCGCGTCGGGCGTTTGTGGGCGTCACGCGGCACAAACACCTTGCCGGCCGGTTTGGCAAACGGAGGCTTGCGGTCGGCAAAATCGCCGCGCGGTGCCGAGGCAAAACCATCTTGACGGCCGCCGCCAAAGCCGCGATCACCACCGCGGTCATCGCGCTGTGCAAAGCCGCCGCTGTTGCTGTTGCCGCCACCGAAGCCGCGGTCATCACGGCGCGGGCCGCGGTCGTTGAAGCCGGAACGGTCTGCATAACCGCCCTGAGGCGCCGGACGGCCCTGGAAAGGCGCGCCGCCACGGTCGTCACGGTTGCCGCCAAAACCACCGCGGTCACCGCCGCGATCACCAAAGGCGGGCTTCTTGCCGGCGTATCCGCCGCCAGAGCCACCGAAACCGCCGGAAGGCGCACGGTCGTTGCTGAAACGGCCACCGCCGCCGAAGCCGCGGGGACCCCGGTCGTTGCGGTCGAAATTGCCGCGCGGACGGTCCGAGGTCGGCGCAAAACGCTGCTGCGGCTCCAGACCGGCGATCACGCTGGGCTTGAGGTTTTGCTGCATGTAGTGCTCGATGTCCTGGATCTTGCGGCGATCACGGAATTCGGCGATGGTCACCGCCTTGCCTTCACGGCCAGCACGGCCGGTGCGGCCGATGCGGTGCACATAGTCTTCGGCCTTCATCGGCAGGCCGTAGTTGATCACGTGGGTGATGGTCGGCACATCCAGACCGCGGGCAGCCACGTCGGTGGCGACCAGCACCTGCACACGGCCATCGCGGAACGCCATCAGGCGGCGATTGCGCAGGCCCTGGCCCAAAGCACCATGCAGGGCCACGGCGCTGAAGCCTTCCTGCACCAGGTCGTTGGCCAGTCCGTCGCACTCCACCTGGGTGCTCGCAAACACGATGGCCTGGTTGATGGTGGTGTCGCGCAGCAGGTGATCCAGCAGCTTGCGCTTGTGGCTCATGTTGTCGGCCCACAGCAGCGACTGCGTGATGGAGGCGTGTTTTTCGTGCGGCGAGTCGATCTCGACACGCTGCGGCTGGCGCATCACGCGCGTGGCCAGTTGCATGATGCGGGGCGCGAAAGTGGCGCTGAACATCATGGTCTGCTTGCGCTCGATGGTGAGCTGGTTGACTTCGGTCAGGTCGTCGGCAAAACCGAGGTCCAGCATGCGGTCGGCTTCGTCGACCACCAGGAACTGCACCTGGTCCAGCTTGATCTGCATGCTGCGCTGCAGGTCCAGCAGGCGGCCAGGGGTGGCGACGACGAGGTTGGCGTTTTGCAGCTTGGCGATCTGCAACTGGTAAGGAATGCCGCCCACCACATTGGCGATGCGCAGGCCGCGGCAATGGCGAACCAGGTCGATGGCGTCGGCGCAGACCTGCTGGGCCAGTTCGCGCGTCGGGCACAGGATCAGGGCGCCGGGGGTGGCGGCCTTGAAATTGCGTGCGTTCGTCGGGTCCTTGCGCTTGGGTTTTTTCAGCGGCGGCTCGCCGCGTGCAACAGCCTCGGCGCTCAGGCGTTCGAATTCCGCGCGCTCATTGCGCTCGGCTTCTTCCTGCTGCTTGAGCAGGGTATGCAGCACGGGCAACAGGAAGGCCGCGGTCTTGCCGCTGCCGGTCTGGCTGGAGACCAGCAGGTCGGTGAATTTGGCTTTCGGATCGGCCTTGACCTCGGCATCCAGCGCCTGCATGGCTTTGGGGATGGTGGCCATCTGCACGGCGGTCGGCTGGGTGAAACCCATGTCGGCCACGGCCTGCAGCAGTTCCTTGGCCAGGCCCAGTTTCACGAAGCCGTTGGGCTCCGCAAGCACGGCGTCCAGCGATGTTTCTGCGGCGGCGGTCGCCTCGGAAAAATCCGGAATCAGGTTGATATCGGTGTCGGTGTTTGCTTCGGCCAAAGAATCGCCGCGAGCCTCAAAAGAGTCAGTCATGTTTTTCTCACTAAACACCTGGTCACGCTGCCACGCTTGTGGTGTGGGCGGGCGAACAGGAAACTAGCACCTGCCGCGTAGCGGAAGGCTTCGTTCATGGTTAATAAAACATCAACCATCAAACGAATATGCCGGCTCAAGGGTTCCGGTCAACCGGTCTTGAGGCGATGGCTCTGTTGGTAGAGCCTCAAAAGTGTGAGGTAGATGTACAAATGCGGCGCACCCCCGTGCTTCCGTCAAGCCCACGATTATGCCACGGCTTACGGGTTTCTACCAGCCCTGCAGATGAAAAAGTCGCAGCGAGGCCCATGCCTACGCCTCTCGCGCTCCTGATTTAATAGCGGACTACGCCCGCCACCAAAGGGCTGGAGGCCGAAATCACTTCAAAAAGTGAAGGCGGTAGTGTTCCAGCTCATCAATCGACTCATGCACATCGGCCAGTGCCGTGTGGCTTTGCTGTTTCTTGAATGCGCTGTACACCTCCGGCCGCCAGCGTTTGGCCAGCTCCTTGAAGGTGCTGACATCGATGTTGCGGTAGTGGAAAAACGCTTCCAGTTTTGGCATGTACTTGACCAGGAAACGCCGGTCCTGGCCAATCGTGTTGCCACACAGCGGGGACGTCCCCTTGGGAAGGTATTTGCCCAAAAAGGCCAGCAGCTCCTTCTCGGCATCTTCTTCGCTCACCGAACTGGCCTTGACCTTGTCGATCAGGCCGCTGCGCCCGTGGGTGCCCTTGTTCCAGGCGTCCATCTGGTCCAGCAATTCGTCGGATTGATGGATTACCAGCACCGGGCCTTCGATGCGCGGGGTCAGTTGCGGCCCGGTCACCACCACGGCCACTTCAATGATGCGCTCCTTGTCCGGGTCCAGCCCGGTCATTTCACAGTCGAGCCAGACCAGGTTCTGGTCGGATTTTTTCAGCAGGGGTTCTGTATCAGCCATCTTGCGATTCTCGCTGATCGCCTAAACTTCCTGACATGACCGACCCTTCCCTGACCTTGACCCTGCTGTTTTCGGCCGCACTGGTGCTGGGGCTGCTCATCAGGTTTTACCTCGCGTCGCGGCAGATCCGCCATGTGGCGCGTCACCGTGATGCGGTGCCGGCGGCCTTTGCCGGCACCATCTCTCTGGCCTCGCACCAGAAAGCAGCCGACTACACCATCACCAAAGCCCGCTTTGGCTTGCTGGAGATGGCCTGGGGCGCAGCCGTGCTGCTGGGGTGGACCTTGCTGGGCGGCATCGATGTACTGAACCAGGCCTTGGCCGCCACGGGCCTGGCGGGCTATGGCATGCTGGTGCCGCAAATCGCGCTGCTGGCGGTTTTTGGCCTGGTGAGCGGACTGCTGGACCTGCCCTTCACGCTCTACAGCACCTTTCGCATCGAGGAGCGTTTTGGTTTCAACAAGATGAGCTTCAGGATGTGGCTGGGCGACCTGATCAAATCAACGCTGGTCGGCGTGGTGGTCGGTTTGCCCATCGTGGCGCTGATCCTCTGGCTGATGGGCAGCACCGGCGTCTGGTGGTGGCTGTGGGCCTGGGGCGCCTGGATGGCCTTCAACCTGCTGATCCTGGTGCTGTATCCGACGGTGATTGCGCCGCTGTTCAACAAATTCCAGCCGCTGGAAGACGAAACCCTCAAAGCCCGCGTGACGGCGCTGATGCAACGCTGCGGCTTTGCCGCTAAGGGCCTGTTTGTCATGGACGGCAGCAAACGCTCGGCCCACGCCAATGCCTATTTCACGGGTTTTGGCGCGTCCAAACGCGTGGTGTTTTACGACACGCTACTCCAGCAGCTCAACCCCGCCGAAGTCGATGCCGTGCTGGCGCATGAGCTCGGTCATTTCAAGCACAAACACATCGTCAAGCGCATCGTGTCAATGTTCGCGATGAGCCTGGCCGGCTTTGCATTGCTGGGCTGGCTCTCCACACAGGTCTGGTTCTACACAGGCTTGGGCGTGCGGCCGAATCTGGACGGCAGCAACGACGCGCTGGCCCTGCTGCTGTTTTTGCTGGCCGTGCCGGTGTTCAGCTTTTTCATTTCGCCGGTGTTTGCGCTGTTCTCACGCAAGCACGAGTTCGAGGCCGACGCCTATGCCATCGCCCAGACCGATGGCAAGGATTTGCAAAGCGCCTTGCTCAAGCTCTATCAGGACAACGCCAGCACGCTCACGCCGGACCCGCTGTTCGTGAAGTTTTATTATTCGCACCCACCGGCTTCGGAGCGGCTGGCGCGGCTGGGCGCCCCTACCGGAGTGTCTGCATGAACGCCATCCACCAGAACCGCCGCGCGCTCAGTGCGACCGAAATCGTGACCCAGCTGAGCCAGCTCAACGGCGAACAGCCCCTGGGCTGGCGCCTGATCGACGGCGCGCTGGAAAAAACCTACAGCTTCAAAAATTTCCATGAGACCATGGGTTTCGTGAATGCCGTGGCCTTCATCGCCAATGCCGAGGATCACCACCCCGACCTGACCCTCAGTTATGGCAAATGCACGGTGCGTTTCAACACGCATGATGTGAACGGCATTTCAGTCAGTGACTTTTTCTGCGCGTCGAAGGTTGACGCGTTGCTGGTGTCCTGACCCGCAGATAAGGTGATGGAATGAAATTGTCCAGTCAGCTGTCAGGCAAGGCGCGAGGAGGCGACATAGCCGTAGCTATGGCAACGACGAGTAACGCCGCATGGCGGCTGAATGGGCGATTTCATATCGCCTTTATTTGTGGGACAGGGCACTAGCTTGACCACTGTTTCGCCCGCCGGGACCCTGCCCGGTTTGGTGGTCGCCGGTTTTGGCCGGCACTGCCTGGTGGAAACGCCGGAGGGCCAGCGCGTCATTTGCCATCCGCGCGGCAAAAAAAACCAGGCCGTGGTCGGTGATCGCGTCCAGTGGTTGCCCTCGCAGGACGAAGGCACGGTCGAAAAGGTCGAGCCGCGCAGCAACCTGTTTTACCGGCAGGACGAGCTTCGCACCAAATCGTTCGCGGCCAACCTGGACCAGGTGCTGATCCTGATCGCCGCCGAACCCGAATTTTCCGAGAGTCAGCTCACGCGGGCGCTGATCGCCGCCGAAGCCGAACGCATCACACCCATCATCGCCTTGAACAAGAGCGACCTGGCCGAGCCTTTCGGGCGGGCCTGGGCCAAGCTTGAACCCTATCGGGCCATGGGCTACCAGGTGTTGCCGCTGGCGATCAAACCCAAGACGGAGACGCCCGTGGCGAACGAGGCGCAGTACCAGCAGTTACTGGCGCTGCTGCAGGGTAAAAAAACCCTGGTGCTGGGCCCGTCAGGGGCCGGCAAGAGCAGCCTGACCAACCTGCTGGTGCCCAATGCGCAAGTGCTGACCGCTGAAATATCCCAGGCCCTGAACTCCGGCAAACACACCACGACCAGCACCACGCTGTACTGGATTGATGCGCAGCGCCAGAGTGCGCTGATCGACTCGCCGGGTTTTCAGGAATTCGGCCTGCACCACATTGACGCCATGCATCTGGCCAACTACATGCCGGACCTCAAGGCGCATGCGCAGGACTGCAAGTTCTACAACTGCACCCACCTGCATGAGCCCGGCTGCGGTGTGATTCTTGAAGTAAAAAGTGGCTCCAGCCCAGACGGGATAAGCGCAAGCCGCTATCGTTTGTATAGCGAACTGTTTGCCGAGCTGTCGCAGCCGGCCCGCTACTGAGCAGGCATTCAGCCGAGCAGGCGGGCCAAAGTGAGCAGGGCCAGCAGCGCCATCCACAGCACCACCGAGCGCCACACCAGCCCGACAATGCTGCGCAGATGCCCCACCTCGGGCTCACGCCCGGGCGTGCTCTCGGTCGCCTCCGGCTCCATCGGCTCACCGCCGGGCGCCTGAAAGCCCTGCGACACATCGGGCGCAAATGCGGCCTTCAGCGCCTCACCCCCCAGGCGCACATTGACAGCGCCCGAGGTGGCCGCCAGGATCACGCCGTCGTTGGGGCTTTCAGGACCCGCTGGCTGGCGTTGGGCGTAGTTTCGCCAGCCGTCGATGGCATCCTCGAAGCTGCCCACCACGGCAAACCCAAGCGAGGTCAGGCGCGCAGGTACATAGTCCACCACATGCCAGGCGCGCGCCGCCGCGTGTTGCAGCGCCGGGCTGGCGCCCTCACCGGTGGACCTGGTTTTATGAATCCAGTAGCGCGACACAAACTCGCTCAGGCGATACAGCACGGCGCCCGCCGGGCCCAGCCCCAGTGCAGCCAGCACCGAAAACCAGGCCAGCACGCCGAACACGTGGCGGTGTGCCGCCAGCACCGAGTACTCGATCACGTGGCGCACGATCTCGCTGCGCGGCAACTCGCTGGCATCAACCTGGCGCCACTGAGCCAGCAGCTCACGCGCGGTGGCTTCATCGCCGTCATCGAGGGCGTCGCGAATATCGGTGAAGTAGTGGCTGAACTGGCGAAAGCCCAGGGTGACGTACAGCACCGCCACACTCCAGACAAATGCCAGAGCCACATTGACGCTCCACAGCAGCCAGTGCACGGCCAGCGTCAGCAGGGCCGGTGCCACCACCGCCATGCCCCAGGCCACCCAGCCGTGCGCCGGCTGGCCGGCATCCAGGCTGCGGCTGGCCCATCGCGCCCAGCGCCGCAAACTCGCATGGATGACATTGCCGCGGGCCAGCGGTCTGGCCTGTTCAAGGATGAGAGCGAACAAAACGGCAA
>CBFGNA010000049.1:0-10506 GCA_965650045.1 uncultured Polaromonas sp. | reverse complement strand
GTTCAGCCTGCATGTGTTGCGACAGCCGCGCACCGTAGCCGTAACCGACGGCCGCGCACAGCATGGCCGCCAGCAGCAACATGTCGGCAAAGTGGATGGACAGCCCGGCAGCGCCCGAGCGCAGCAGCGCAAACGCGACGACCAGCGCGCTGCCCAGCGCCGCGCACCCCCAGAAACCGGCGGACGGGCGCTGGCGGTGCAGCAGGGCGCCCACCGCGGCGGTGGCCAGCGGCAACACCCCGACGATCACACTGGCGTGCATGGCTTCGACATAACGCATGGCGATCGAGGTGAAGAGCGGAAAGCCGAACACCACGCCGCCGGCCGTCACGGCCAGCGGCAGCCAGTCGCGTCGCTGCGGCAGCGGCGCGCGTGTGGCCAGCAGGAACAGCGCCGACAGCGCAGCGGCCACCACGGCCCTCCCCATGGCGATGAACAAGCCCGACATCTGCGGTGCCTCGGGCGTGCCGACGGCCAGCCGCGTCATCGGCAGGGTCACCGCAAAAATGATGGTGCCGAGCAGGCCCAGCCACAGGCCCTGGGTGATGTGCGCTTGCCTCACAGGAACAGCATCCAGATCGCGGTGGCCACCAGCACCAGGGCCATCGCGCGGTTGAACCCCACCAGCCGCCGTCCCGAGCCAGCGGGCCCGGACAGCCAGTCGCGCAGCAGCGAGCCGGCCAGTGCGTACACAAGGTTGCTGACAAAGGCATAAGCCAGCATCACCGGCAGCACCACGGCAAAACGCAGCCCCGGGTCGGCGCGGCCGGCAATCCAGCCGCTGACAATCGCCAGCGCCAGCATCCAGGCCTTGATGTTGACGAACTGCAGCGCCGCGCCCTGCCAGAAGCCGACGTTCATGCGCTCGGCGTCGGCTTCGCTGAGTTGCCGCGAGCGCGCGACCTTGGACGCCAGCCACAGCAAATAAACCACGCCGATGAGCTTGACCGCCAAGCCCAGCAACGGAACCGCCAGCAGCAGCGCGCCCAGGCCCAGTGCGCACAGGCTCAGCAACACGCCCCAGCCGACCGGCACCGCGCAGACAAAAGGCATGGCGCGGCGCAGGCCATGATTGGCCGCGAGCGCCGTTGACAGCGTGGTGTTGGGCCCCGGGGAAAAACTCATCGCGGTCGCCAGCACCAGCAAAGCAGTAAATTCTTGCCAGTTCATGCGACAGACTTTATAGTCCAAACCAGCACACCACCAGTACAGTTTTGGGGACAAATCTTGAAACTGTATTGCCCTGATTGTCAGCACACCCGCTTTTCGCGCATTGTTTGCGCACGACCAGGACAGACACATGTTGATGAAAACCGCTTCGCAATCGCTGACCGAGCAGCTCAGCACGCGTTTTGCCGACCGCATCCGCGACCGGTTGCTGGCGCCCGGCGCGCGCCTGCCGTCGGTGCGCCAGTGCGCGCAGCAGCAGGGGGTGAGTGTCTCCACCGTGGTGGCGGCCTATGACCAGTTGCTGGCCCAGGGCCTGGTCGAAGCGCGCAAGAACCGCGGTTTTTTTGTGCGTGATGCCGCTGCCGCGCCCACCCTGGCTCCGGCCCTGGCCCGTGAGGTGGCTCACCCGGAGGCGTCAGCGCTTGCCGGCAGCCCGGCGCCTGCCGCCTGGAGCACGTCGGCGTGGATGGCCGCGCGGCAGGCCCCGATTGATGCCAGCACGCTGATCCGCGGCATGTTCCACCGCGTCAGCAACAAGCCGCAGCCGGGCATGGGCGTGTTTCCGCCGGAGTGGCTGGACACCAGCTTCATGCCGGCTGCCGTGCGCAAGGTCACCAGCGGCAGCGCGCTGCGCGATTTTTCCCTCAGTTACGGCGAACCCATGGGCGACAGCAGCCTGCGCCGCGCGCTGTCAAAAAAACTTGGCGCGCTCAATGTGCACGCGGCGCCCGATCAGATCATCACCACGGTCGGCGCCACCCATGGGCTGGATGTCGTCAGCCGCACCCTGCTGCGCGCCGGCGATTGTGTGATGGTCGAGGAACCAGGCTGGGCGGTCGAGTTTGCGCGGCTCGATGCGCTGGGCATGCGCATCCTGCCGGTGCCGCGCCGTGCCGATGGCCCGGACCTGGCGGTCATGGCGCGTTACTGCGAGGCCCATGCGCCCAAGCTGTTTGTCAGTGTCAGCGTGTTCCACAACCCGACCGGTTACTGCCTGAGCCCCGGCAGCGCGCACCGCGTGCTGCAACTGGCCAATACCCACAATTTCCACATTGTTGAAGACGACACCTACAGCCACCTGGCGCCCGAACATGCCACGCGGCTGTGTGCGCTGGACGGGCTGCAGCGCACGATTTATGTCAGCGGCTTTGCCAAGATCCTGGCGCCGGGCTGGCGTGTCGGCTTCATGGCGGCCCCGCCCGAGATGGTCGGGCGCCTGCTCGACACCAAGCTGCTGGGCACGCTGACCACACCGGCCCTGCTCGAAAAGGCGCTGGCCTGGTGCATCGACCAGGGCCAGTTGCGCCGCCATGCCGAACGCGTGCGCACCCGGCTTGACGCGGCGCGCGCGCGCAGCGTCAAGCTGGCGCTGGCGCACGGCTGCAGCTTCGCGGCCGAGCCGGCGGGGCTGTTCGGCTGGGTGGACACCGGTGTGGACACCGACGCGCTGGCGCAGCGCATGCTCGACGAGGGTTACCTGATTGCGCCGGGCGCGCTGTTTCACGCGGTGCGCACGCCGACCACGTTGATGCGCATCAATTTCGCGACGACGCAGGAAGCGGCGTTCTGGAAGGTGTTTGCGCGCTTGCGGGACGCGATGCGGTGATGATGCAAAGTTTCAAGCATTTTTGGCCTCCAGCCCCCGCCGGTTGGGCGCAAGCAGCTATCAAATTAATAGTAAATGGGGGCGCACGCCAGCCGGCGGCCCCCGCAACCGGAAGCTGGCGATGAACAACGACAATCCTCCCGCGCGCCGCAGCCGCCGCGGCAGCGGTGCGGTCACGCTGCATGACGTGGCGCGTCTGGCCGGGGTGGCGCCCATCACCGCGTCGCGCGCGCTGAACACGCCCGGCCAGGTGTCGGCCGAGCTGTTGCGGCGTGTGACTGAAGCGGTGGCCAGCACCGGCTATGTGCCCAACCGCGTCGCCGGCGGGCTGGCCTCGGCGCGCAGCCGGCTGGTGGCCGCGCTGGTGCCGACGATTTCCGGGCCGGTGTTTCTCGGCACCGTTCGCGCGCTCAACGAGGCGCTGGTGGCCCAGGGGTATCAGCTCATGCTGGGTCAGAGTGGTTATGCCGACTCGCGCGAGGACGATTTGCTGGACGCGCTGATCAGCCGGCGACCCGACGGCATTGTGCTGACCGGCATCATGCATTCACCGCTCGGGCGCAAGCGCCTGCTGGCCTCCGGCATCCCGGTGGTTGAAACCTGGGACCTGACGCCCACGCCCATCGACATGCTGGTCGGGTTTTCGCATGTCGATGTGGGCCGCGCGGTGGTGGACTTTCTGTATGCCAAGGGCCGGCGCCGGCTCGCCATGATCGCCGGCGATGACGAGCGCTCCAGGCGGCGCCAGCAGGCGTTTCATGCCGCCGCGCAGGCGGCGGGGCTGCCGGCGGTGCCGGTGATCATTGTGCCGGCGCCGACCACGCTCAAGAGCGGGCGGGCTGCCCTGGGTGAGTTGCTGCAAACTTTGCCCGGTATGGATGCGGTGTTCTGCAGCTCGGATCTGCTGGCTTTGGGCGTGATGACCGAGGCGCAGGTGCGCGGGGTGGACGTGCCCGCGCAATTGGCGGTGGTGGGTTTTGGCGACATGGAATTCGCGGCCGACCTGAACCCGGCGCTGACCACGGTGCGCATCGACAGCATGGCCATCGGCCGGCAGGCTGCGCAATTCATCGTCGAGCGTGCCGAAGGCCGGGAGGTCGGGCAGCGCGTGGTGGATGTGGGTTTTTCCATCGTGGACCGCGAGAGCGCCTGAAGCCTCGGCCGCTGCATCGGCATCGGCATCGGCTTCCCTGACACCAATCACCTGGCAAACAGGGGTTTTCTGGCTTGACAAGCTCAAAGATAGCGCTACCATTCTTTTTTGGTAGCGCTATCTTTTGCTTTCGGGCAGGCGCTTTTGCTGGTTTTTCAACCCTGCGTCCTTGGGGCGCGATCCAGGAGACATCCCATGAAAAAATTGTTGAGCATTCTTGCCCTCGGGCTGGCCGTCAGTGCCACTGCCCATGCCCAGGCATGGCCCGCCAAAACCATCAACCTGGTCGTGCCGTTTCCGCCCGGCGGGTCCACCGACACCGTGGCGCGCGCGCTGGGCCCCAAGCTGTCTGCCAGCCTCGGCCAGTCGGTGGTGGTGGAAAACAAGGCCGGTGCGACCGGCACCATCGGCGCCACGCAGGTCAAACGCGCCGCCCCCGACGGCTACAACTTTCTCGTCACCTCGCTGGGCCCGCTGGTCATCGCGCCGCACCTGATCCGCGGCGTCCAGTACGACGCGCTGAAGGACTTCGACACCATCACGGTGGCGGTGCAGGCGCCCAACGTGCTGGTGGTGCCGGCGTCGTCGCCCTACAAGACGCTGGGCTCGGTTGTGGCCTACCAGAAGATCAACCCGGGCAAGATGACTTTTGCGTCGTCGGGCAATGGCTCCAGCGACCACCTGACGGCCGAGCTGTTCTGGCAGCAGACCGGCACCAGCGGCGTTCATGTGCCCTACAAAGGCGGTGCGCCCGCGATCACCGATCTGCTCGGCGGCCAGGTCGATGCGTCTTTCCAGAACATCAATGCGGTGATCCAGCACATCAGGTCCGGCAAGCTGCGGGCGCTGGCAGTCACTTCCGCGAAACGCTCCAGTTTGTTGCCCGATGTGCCGTCGCTGGAGGAGTCCGGCATGAAAGGCCTGGTGGTGTATTCCTGGCAAGCCGTGGTGGCGCCCAAAGGCCTGCCAGCGGACGTGCGCAGCAAGGCGCACGCGGCCATCGTCGCTGCGCTGAACGATCGGCAGGTCAAGCAGCAATTCACCTCGGTCGGTTTTGAAATTGTGGCCAATACACCGGCACAATTTGCCAGCTTCCAGCAGCAGGAATTCGCGCGCTGGAAGAAAGTGATAGCCACCGGAAAAATAAGCATCGACTGAGCTGCCTGAACCTACCGAACCGACTGAGAATCCATGCCCCAGACCTCCACCCCCCGCATCACCGACCTGCGCGTGATCCCTGTTGCCGGCCGCGACGGCATGCTGCTGAATCTCAGCGGCGCGCACGGCCCCTTTTTCACGCGCAACCTGCTGATCCTGACCGACAGCGCCGGCCGCACCGGTGTCGGCGAAGTGCCGGGGGGCGAAAAAATCCGCCAGACGCTGGAAGATGCGCGTCCGCTGGTGGTTGGCCAGGCCATCGGTTCGCACCAGCAGGTGCTGCAAACGGTGCAGCGCCAGTTTGCCGAGCGCGACGCGGGTGGCCGCGGCCTGCAGACCTTTGACCTGCGCACCACCATCCACGCGGTGACCGCCATCGAGTCGGCGCTGCTGGACCTGCTGGGTCAGCATCTGGAAGTGCCGGTGGCGGCGCTGCTCGGCGAAGGCCAGCAGCGTGAAGCGGTGGAGATGCTGGGGTACCTGTTTTTTGTCGGCGACAAGTCGAAAACAAACCTGCCCTACGCCAGCGCGCCGGATGCGCCCGACGCGTGGTCGCGGGTGCGGCATGAAGAGGCGCTGACCCCAGAAACCATCGTGCGCCAGGCCGAGGCCGCGCACGCAAAGTATGGCTTCAACGACTTCAAGCTCAAGGGCGGCGTGTTACGCGGCGAGGAGGAGGTCGAGGCGATCCGCGCGCTGCACGAACGCTTCCCGAAAGCGCGTGTGACGCTGGACCCGAACGGCGGCTGGCTGCTGAAAGACGCGATCCGCCTGATGCGGGACATGCGCGGCGTGGTGGCCTACGCTGAAGACCCCTGCGGCGCCGAAGACGGCTTTTCGGGCCGCGAGGTGATGGCCGAGTTCCGCCGCGCCACCGGCCTGCCCACCGCCACCAACATGATCGCCACCGATTGGCGCCAGCTCAGCCATGCGCTGTCGCTGCAGTCGGTGGACATCCCGCTGGCCGACCCGCACTTCTGGACCATGGCCGGCTCGGTGCGTGTGGCGCAGACCTGCCGCGACTGGGGCCTGACTTGGGGTTCGCATTCGAACAACCATTTCGATGTGTCACTGGCGATGTTCACCCAGGTCGGCGCCGCCGCGCCCGGCCGGGTCACCGCCATCGACACCCACTGGATCTGGCAGGACGGCCAGCGCCTGACCAAAGAGCCTTTGAAAATCGAAGGCGGCCTGGTGCAGGTGCCGAAGAAGCCGGGCCTGGGTGTGGAGCTCGACATGGCAGAAGTCGACAAGGCCCACCAGCTTTACAAGCAGCACGGCCTGGGTTCGCGCGACGACGCGGTGGCCATGCAATGCCTGATCCCGGGCTGGAAGTTTGATCCCAAGCGGCCGGCGATGGACCGGTAAAGACTGGCCCGAACGCGTGCATTTCAGCGGGAAGCGCGCGCCGGGAAGGAAGCAGCTTTTATGAAGAAAATCGGGCTCCAGCCCTTGTCTGACGGGTGCAAGCAGCTCTGCTTTTTATAGCAATTTCATCAGTTCGCGGATGATGGCCTGGGCGTACAGGCTGGCCACGTCCTTGACAAAAACCGGAAAGTCCACGTGCGCCGTGTCATCGGCGCGATCCGACACGGCACGGACCGCTGCAAACGGCAGGCCGTAGTCAAAACACACTTGCGCCACGGCGGCGCCTTCCATCTCGACCGCCAGGACTTGATGGCCGGCTTCCCCCAGCGCTGACCGCAGCGCCCGCACCTCGGCGGCGCCCGACACGAAACGATCACCGCTGGCGATCAGGCCCTGGTGCAGCAAAGTGGTTGCCGGCAAGGCCAGGGCGTCCAGGCCGCCGCGGCTGGCGCGCAGCAGCAGCGAGGTCAGCGGCTTGTCGCAGCTGAAGCAATCCTGCCCGTAGAGCGGCACCTGGTAGCGCGGGAAAATCGGCGAGGCGTCCATGTCGTGCTGCACGAAGCCGCTGGCCACCACCACGTCGCCCACCTGCACCCCATCACCCAGCCCGCCAGCCACGCCGGTAAACACAATGCGGCCAACCTTGAAGCGCTCGATCAGTGCCACGCTGGTGGTGGCCGCCGCGACCTTGCCGATGCGCGACAGCGCCAGCACCACCGGCTGGCCATGCAACCGGCCTTGCCAGAAGTCGCGCCCCGCGTGCCGGACTTTTTCCGGCGCATGCAGCAGTTCGATCAGGCCCTGCTGCTCTTCGGCCAGTGCACTGAGAATGGCGGTAGTTGTCATGGCGTGGAGTTTGCCCCAAAAGCAAACCGCAAAAAAAGGCGGCCGGAGCCGCCTTGCTGAAGCAGGAGCACGCCTGCCCCGGCTGCTACTTCTTGTCGCGCAGCTCGCGGCGCAGGATCTTGCCGACCGGCGTCTTGGGCAACTCGGTGCGGAACTCCACCACCTTGGGCTGCTTGTAGCCGGTGAGGTTGGTTTTGCAGAACTCGCGTACCTGGGCTTCGGTCAGCTCGGGGTTCTTTTTGACGATGACCAGCTTGACGGCTTCGCCCGATTTTTCATCGACCACGCCGACGCAGGCGCATTCCATCACACCCTCCATGCCGGCCACCACGTCTTCCACCTCGTTCGGATAAACATTGAAGCCGCTGACCAGGATCATGTCTTTCTTGCGATCAACAATGCGGAAGAAGCCGTTGGCTTCGAGAACGCCGATGTCCCCGGACTTGAAGTAACCATCGGGCGTCATGACCTTGGCGGTTTCATCGGGCCGCTGCCAGTAGCCCGCCATGACCTGTGGACCCTTGATGGCGATCTCGCCGGGTTGTCCGGCCGGCACCTCGTTGCCGTCGTCGTCCAGCAGCTTGAACCAGGTGCTGGGGAGCGGCACGCCGATGGTGCCGGTGAAGGCCTTGCTGTTGGTCGGGTTGCAACTGGCCGAGGGCGAGGTTTCCGACAGGCCATAACCTTCGCAAATCGGGCAGCCGGTTTTTTCAAGCCACAACTTGGCAACCGCGCTGGTGACGGCCATGCCCCCGCCCAGCGAGACTTTCAGGTGCGACCAGTCCACCGTGTTGAAGTCGGGGTGGTTGGCCAGGCCGTTGAACAGGGTGTTGACCGCCGGGAAGCTGTGGATCTTGTGCTTGGACAGCTCCTTGAGCACGGCCGGCAGGTCGCGCGGATTCGGGATCAGGATGTTCTTGCCGCCGGTGCGCATGCCCAGCATCATGTTCACGGTGAAAGCGAAGATGTGATACAGCGGCAGCGCGCAGACATAGGTGGGCTGCACGCCAGCAGTCATGGACGCCATAGCGGGTTGATTCCAGGCTTCGGACTGCAGCACGTTGGCAATCACGTTGCGGTGCAGCAGCACCGCGCCCTTGGAGACGCCGGTGGTGCCGCCGGTGTACTGCAGCACCGCCACATCGTCGGGCTTGATGTCGGGCCGCTTGAGCGTGGCGCGTGTGCCGCGTGCTACGGCGTCGTTGAAACGCACGGCATTCGGCAGGTTGTAGGCCGGCACCATTTTCTTGACGTTGCGCACCACGTAGTTGACGAGGGCACCCTTGAGCATGCCCAGCTGGTCACCCATGGCCGCCAGCACCACGTGCTTGACCGGGGTATTGGCGATGCACTGCTCCAGCGTGTTGGCGAAGTTCTCGATGATGACAATGGCCCTGGCGCCCGAATCCTTGAGCTGATGCTCAAGTTCACGCGGGGTATAGAGAGGGTTGACGTTGACCACCACATAACCGGCCCGCAGGATGGCCGCGACCGTGATCGGGTACTGCGGCACGTTGGGCATCATGATGGCAACGCGGTCGCCCTTGTTCAGGCCCAGGCCCTGCAAGTAGGCGGCGAAAGCCTGCGACAGGCTGTCGGTCTGGCGGAAGGTGACGTCCTTGCCCATGAAGCTGTAGGCCACAGCCGCTGCATTTTTGGAGAAACTTTCCTCCATGAGGGCCACCAGCGAGGCGTACTGTGACGCGTCAATGTCGGCTGGCACGCCCGCGGGATAGGCGCTGAGCCAGGGACGTTCGGCGGTGGATGCATTCATGCTTGTCTCCAGATGACGATTGAACAACTGCCACGGATTTTCGTGGCGCTACCCTCTGCGGGGCTATTGTGTTTTCCCTAGGGATCAGGGCTATGCAGGCGGCACAAAGTGTTAACCGCCCACCACCGGCGAGGCCTTTACTCGATGGCCTTGCCCATGTCTTCGATGACTTTTTTGGCGTCGCCGAAAACCATCATGGTCTTGTCCATGTAGAACAGCTCGTTGTCCAGGCCGGCATAACCGGCGGCCATGGAACGCTTGTTCACGATAACGGTCTTGGCCTTGTAGGCTTCCAGAATCGGCATGCCGTAAATCGCGCTGCCCTTGACGTGCGCGGCGGGGTTGACCACGTCGTTGGCGCCCAGGATGATGGCCACGTCGGCCTGGCCGAACTCGGCGTTGATGTCTTCCATCTCGTGCACCTGGTCGTAAGGCACTTCGGCCTCGGCCAGCAGCACGTTCATGTGGCCCGGCATGCGACCGGCCACCGGGTGAATCGCATATTTGACGCTGACACCCTTGTCGATCAGTTTCTGGGCCAGCTCCTTGACCGAGTGCTGGGCCCGCGCCACCGCCAGACCGTAACCCGGAACGATGATCACGGTTTCGGCGTTGCCCAGGATGAAGGCCGCGTCGTCGGCCGAGCCCGACTTGACCGGGCGCTGCTCCTTGGCGCCGCCGGCGGCAGTGCCTGCCTCGCCGCCGAAACCGCCCAGGATCACGTTGAAGAAGGAGCGGTTCATCGCCTTGCACATGATGTAGGACAGGATGGCGCCGGATGAGCCGACCAGGGAGCCCGCAACAATCAGCATGGCGTTGTTCAGCGAGAAACCGATGCCGGCCGCGGCCCAGCCCGAGTAGCTGTTGAGCATGGACACCACCACCGGCATGTCGGCCCCGCCGATAGGGATGATGATCAGCACCCCCACGACAAAAGACAGCGCCAGCATCGCAAAGAAAGCGCTCCAGTTGCCGGTGAACATGAAGACCAGGCCGAGGGCCAGTGTGGCCAGGCCCAGCACCAGGTTCAGCATGTGCTGGCCGGCGAAGGTGACCGGCGCGCCCTGGAACAGGCGGAACTTGTACTTGCCGCTGAGCTTGCCGAAGGCAATCACCGAGCCGCTGAAGGTGATCGCGCCAATGGCGGCGCCGAGGAACAGTTCCAGCCGGTTGCCGGCCGGGATGGCCGAGGTCGGCTGGCCGGCGGCAACGATGCCGAAGGCGCCGGGCTCGGCCATGGCCGCCACCGCGATGAACACCGCGGCCAGACCAATCATGCTGTGCATGAAAGCCACCAGCTCCGGCATCTTGGTCATCACTACGCGCTGGGCCATCAGCGTGCCGGCGGCACAGCCGACAACCAGCGCACCCAGCACATAAACCATCCCCAAGGATTTGCCGCCGGAGATCTGGACGATCAGCGCGCAGGTG
>CBFGNA010000048.1:0-10529 GCA_965650045.1 uncultured Polaromonas sp. | reverse complement strand
TATTATTGGGTGGGCTGGTAAATACCCTCAAGCCCGGGCGAGGGCGCCGCAAAGGCAATGTGAAGCGGGGCGCGCGGAAGCCCTAAACTTCCTGCATGGCAAAAAGTTTCAACTTCAGCGATGCCCCCGGGCACCAGATCAGGCGCGCCCACCAGTTGTCGGTGGCGCTTTTCATGGAGGAAACCGCCGGTTTCGATGTGACGCCGGTGCAGTTCGCCATCCTGAACGCCTTGATGGATGACCCGGGCGAGGATCAGATCACGCTGGCCGGCCGCGTTGCGTTTGACGCGGCCACGTCGGGCTCGGTGATTGGCCGGCTGGAGGCCAAGGGCTGGGTGCGCCGCGAAGCCGATCCGGCCGACCGGCGGCGCAAGCTGCTGTGGGCCACCCCCGAGGGCCAGAAAGTGGCGCTACAGATGAAGCGGGCCGTGAGCAAGGTCCAGACGCGCCTGCTGGGCCCGCTGGACGCCGCCGAGCGAATGCAGCTCGGCGCCCTGCTGGGCAAGCTGATTGCCGGCCATGAGGACATGGCCTGAGCCGGACCGGGCCGCTTCGGTCCCCGGTCAGTCTCCCGATTTGGCCAGCAGCGTGAAGTGTTCCACCACCGGTGGCGCGGCGAAAAAAGGCCCGACGATGGTCCGCCATTGCGCGAAAGCCGGCGATTCGCGGAAACCGACGGTGTGGTCTTCCAGCGTGTCCCAGAAAATCTGCAGGATGTAGCGCTCCGGGCTTTCGATGCCCTTGTTGACCTTGAATCCCTGGAAGCCTTTGGCGCCGGCGATGACGGTTTTCAGTCCGCGCTGGATGGCCTCGTCAAAAGCGGCCTGCTGGCCGGTAGCGATGCGGATGTCGGCGAGTTCGAGAATCATGGTGTCCCTCAATATTGTGTAGGCGGTAACTCTACCGTCAAACCGTCAAGTTCGGCGCGCAGGATGATCTGGCAGCTGAGCCGGCTGGCCGGCGTGGCCGGTGTGGCGGTGAAAGCCAGCATGGCCTGCTCTTCTCCGTCTGCAGGCGGCAGCAGCGCTGCAAACGGCGGCTCCACCATCACATGGCAGGTGGCGCAGGTCAGCATCCCGCCGCAATCGGCCGCGATGCCGTCCACACCGGCCGCCACGGCTGCCTCCATCAAACTTTGACCAATTTTGCCTCTGGCCCTTATGGGGTCTGCGCCAGCAGCTATGAAATTGATAGTAATCATGAATTCCTTGAGGTTCAGATGCGGCTGAAATATTCGCGCCGCTGCCAGTCGTCCTTGTCCGCGGCCTGCTCATGGCGCGTGATCTCCGACTGCTTGATGCGGGTGAAGTAGTTGATGAAGCTGCTGCCGAAAGCTTCGACCAGTGTGCGGTCTGCCTCCAGCGCCTCCAGCGCCTCACCCAGACGTGTGGGGATTTTGACGCCGGCTTCGCCATAGGGCGCATCGGTGGCCGCTGGCGCCTTGAGCTGGCGTGCGATGCCGTCCAGCCCGGCGAGGATTTGAGAGGCCAGATACAGATAAGGGTTGGCGGCCGGCTCGCCGATGCGGTTCTCGATCCGCGTCGCCGCGTCGCCAGGCTGCCCGACCACGCGCAGCATGGCGCCGCGGTTGTCACGGCCCCACAGCACCGACTGCGGTGCCAGTGCGTTGGGCCGGAAGCGGCCGAAGCCGTTGAGGGTTGGCGTGCAGAACACCGCCATGCCGCGTGCGTGCTCCAGCAAGCCGGCCAGGTAATGCTCGCCCAGCGCCGACAGGGTGTGCTGCGCATCCGTGGCTTGCGTGCCGGGCGCTGGCGCATCCCGCTGAAAAAGATTGGCGCCGGTGTCAAGGTCCACCAGCGACTGGTGCAGGTGCCAGCCGCTGGACATGATGTTGGGAAAGGGTGGACGGCACATGAAGGTGGCGTGGTAACCGGCGCGGCGCAGCGCCTGCTTGACCGCGCTGCGAAACAGCACCATGTTGTCGGCCGCGGTCAGGGCGTCGGTGGCATCGAAAACGGCCTCGACCTGGCTGGGGCCAAGTTCGATTTCCAGCGATTGCAGCGGCAAGCCCAGGGCCTGTGCGGTGTGCTGGACGATACGCAGCGGCTCCTCGGCCATGTCGAACCATTGTTCGGCCAGCAGGTTGTAGCCGGGGTGGATCAGCGCGACTTTCGGCGGCAGTCCCGGCCACGCCGCCTGTTCCGGATCGAGCTGGTCGCCGGCACCGTCGCCGGTGATTTTGTAAATGTGGAACTCGATCTCCAGCCCGCATTTCATGCCGTAGCCGGCATCGGCCAGTTTCGCCAATGCGCGTTGCAGGATGCGCCGCGTGTCCAGTTCCACCGGGCTGCCGTCCTGCATGAAGGGCTGGCCCTGCACCCAGCCTGTGCCGGGTGTCCAGGGCAGGTGTTTGAAGCTGGCCGGATCGGCCAGCAGCAGCAAGTTGCTTGCAAACTCGAAACCCGGCAGATCGGCCGTGCCGCCAGCCTCAAACACCTTGAAGGCGGTGCGGTCCGAGCTGTCCTTGAGCAGCAGGGTGCTGACCAGACCGACGCCGTCGAGCATGGCCTTGTGTGCGGAGGAGGCGACCAGGGTTTTGCCGCGCAAGGTGCCGTGCAGGTCACACCAGGCAAAACGCACCAGTTCGATGCCTGCGGCCTGAATCAGCGCCTGGGTCTGTTCGAGGGCATGCTGCCGTCCGGCATCGTGGATGCCGCAACGTTCGGCGAAGCTGCTCATTCCTGCACCGTTCGGGCCGAGCTTGTCGGAGCCGTGGCTGGCGCTTCGACCCCTTCGACAGAGCTCAGGACAGGCGGCTCAGTGCGAACCGCAGAGGGCGCCCACGGCGCGTTGGCCTGTTTGGCCCGCGCCTGCGCCTGCCACCAGGTGGACCATTCGCCGGCAGGCGCGATGCCGTCCACCGTGTCCGGCCCGCGCATCAGTTCTGACTGGCTGGCATCGGCAATGCCGGGCGCAACACCGCCTTCCTGCACCGTCGCAATCGCTTTCAGCAGCACCCGGCGGTTGGCCATGATGACCTTGTCGGAGCTGCCCAGGTGTTCACGCGTGCGGTCCTGGATAGCGCCCATGCTTTCGACGGCCCACTGGTCATGCACATTGATGTCTTCCTCACCCATGCCCAGATAGGTCTGGGTGCGTTGTTCTTCGGCGTTGAAGCCCCAGTTGTTGTGGCGGCCGGCGTTGGGGATGTAGTCCGGCAGCGAGATGAACTGCTGGCGCTGCGCGCGCATGCTCTCCTTGTCCAGCGGGCCGGCGAAGCTGGTGAAGAAGGAGTACCAGTAAGTGTGGGTGTCGTCCACCGGCACATGCATCTGGGTGATGGTCATGGTCTCCGACAGCGGGATCACAAAGGTGGCCGGAAAAATCGCGTTGGTCACCCGCACATGCGTGAGCTTGTCGGTCATGGGGCGCAGCGTCGTGAGCTGCATGCCCCAGGGCTGGGTGTCCACGTTGATCTCGGGTTGCGCGAACTCGCGCATGATGCGTGTCATCGGCCACTGCTCGCCCTTGAACACGCCTGCGCTGGCGCTGCGGAACTGCTTGCCGGCCGCGTTGTCGCCGATCTCTTCCAGCGCTTCGTCCTGCAGAAAACGGTGCAGAAAGGAGGGGTGTGCCGGATCGATGCCGACCTCAAAGGCCTGCAGCCAGTTCGCGTTCCACAGGCCCTTGAAGGCAAAGCTGTGGCTGGCCGGCGCCGCAAAACAATCGAAGGCGGGGAAGGGTGGCGGCGTCGAACCCTCGGGGCCCAGCCAGGCAAAGATCACGCCGCTTTTGACCAGCACCGGGTAGCTGCGCTGTTTGACCCGGTCGCAGAGCTTGCTGCCTGCGGGTTCCGCCGGGGTTTCCAGGCAGCGGCCGCTCACGTCGAACTTCCAGCCGTGGAAAGGGCAGCGCAGTCCGTCGCCTTCGGCGCGGCCGAAGGACAGGTCGGCACCGCGGTGCGGACAGTCGCGGTCCAGCAGGCCGTATTGGCCTTGATCATCGCGGAACAGCACGAAGTCCTGGCCCATCAGCCGCACGGCCTTGACCGGGCGTTTGTCCATGCGCGGGTCCAGCGCCGGGTTGAATTCATCGACCAGTGCCGCGGGTTGCCAATAGCTGCGCAGCAGGGCGCCGCAGGGTGTGCCGGGCCCGACCCGGGTAATCAATTCGTTCTGTTCTGCATTCATGGGGCGACCTTCTTAAAACGGTATACCGAAATTGAAATTCAGTGTACAGTCCGCGCCATGAACTTGCAAGAGACGGTGCTGATCCAGTTGCGTGACCTGATCCTGCGCGGCGAATTCGAGCCGGGCCAGCGCCTGGCCGAGCAGCAGCTGGCCGAGCGCCTGGGCGCCTCGCGCACCCCGGTGCGCGCCGCGCTGGTCACGCTGGAGCAGGAGGGCCTGGTTGAAGCCAACGACACCGGCAAATACCTGGTGCGCCAGTTCACGCCGCGTGAGGTCGCCGACGCGATTGCCGTGCGCGGGCATCTTGAAGGCATGGCGGCGCGGCTGGTGGCCGAACACGGCGTTTCGCGCCAGTTGCAGGCCGAGCTGCAGGCCTGCCTGGACGAGGGTGACCGGGCGCTAGCTGCCAATCCGCTTGATTACGAAAGTTATGCAGCCTACGCGGTGGTGAATGACCGCTTCCACGCGCTGGTGCTTGAAGCCTGTGGCAACCGCGCGCTGCAGCGTGCGGTGGCGCTCAATGACAAGCTGCCGTTTGCCCCGGCCTCGGCCATGCTGCCCATGCAGGGCACGGTCGCGCTGGACCGTGACTGGATGCTGTACGCCCACCGCCAGCACCACATGCTGTTCGCCGCCCTCAAGGCCGGCGAGGGCGCACGTGCGCAGGCGCTGGCTGTTGAACACACCGAAGTCGCGCAGATGAACATGCGCATGGCACTGGAACGCCGGGGCGAGACCGAGCGCGTGTTACCGGCCATTCGCCTGGTGGTGGGGCGTTGACGGCAGCAGTTTCGTTCACCGCCGCTGGCGTGCGTCGCGGCTTTTTCGCGGCCCAAGTGATGGCGCCGGGCATCACGCTGTATGCCATGGTGTTTGGGGTACTGGCCAGCGAACGCGGCATGAGCTGGTTGCAGGCCATGCTGATGAGCGCGGCGGTGTATTCAGGCAGCGCCCAACTGGCCGCGCTGCAGGGCTGGACCGCCACGGCCGCCATCACACCCGTGATCGTCACGATTTTTGTCATGAACGCGCGCTACGTGTTGTATGGCGCGGCTCTCCAGCCCTGGCTGGCCGGCCTGCCGCAGCACCAGAGTTGGGGCTCGCTGTTTTTCCTCGGTGACGGCAGTTGGGCCATGGCCATGCGCGAATATGAAGCGGGTTACCGCGATGCGGGTTATGTGCTCGGCTCCGGCGCGGCCATGTTTGTGCCGTGGCTGGGCGGCACGCTGGTGGGCCACCTGCTGGCGGGCAGTGTGCCGAATCCAGCGGCCTTCGGGCTGGATTTCATGCTGGTGGCGTTTGCCGCAGCCGTCGGCATGGTGTTGTGGCGCGGCAAGTCGGACCTGTGGCCGGTCGCCGCAGCCGGCCTGGTGGCGCTGGCCCTGCACCTGCTGTTGCCAGGCGCCTGGTACATCGTGGGTGCGGGGCTCGCGGGCGGGTTGATGGGGGCATGGCGCCATGGCCGTTGAATCGACCTTTCTGCTGGCGCTGGTGGGCATGGGCCTCGCGTCTTTTGCCTGCCGCATCAGCGGCTTTTTGCTGATGGGTTACGTGCGCATCACGCCGCGTGTCGAGGCTGCCCTCAAGGCGATTCCGATCTCGGTGATGGTGGGCATCGTGACACCGGCTGCCACGGCGGGCAAGCTGCCCGAGTTGCTGGGCCTGCTGGCGGTGGGACTGACCATGAAGCTGGTGCGTAATGACCTGGCGGCCGCGGTGGCGGGTGCAGCGACCGTGGCTGTTGTGCGCTGGGCGCTGGGTCATTGATCGTTTTGCAGCTCCCGCCACGCCGTTCGGGCTGAGCTGGTCGAAGCCGGTTCCCGGTTTGCCGCAAGCCCTTCGACAGGCTCAGGGCGAACGGGTCAACACAAGCTCAGGGCGAACAGTTATTCCTCCGCCACCCGCAGCACCAGCTTGCCGAAATTTTCGCCGTTGAAGAGCTTGAGCAGGGTCTCCGGAAAGTTCTCCAACCCGTCCACCACGTCTTCCTTGCTCTTCATTTTTCCTTCCTTCAGGTAGCCGGCCATCTCGGCAATCGCCTGCGGATAGCGGTCGGCGTAATCGAACACCACGATACCTTCCATGCGCGCGCGGTTGACCAGCAGCGACAGGTAGTTGGCCGGGCCCTTGACCGGGGTGGTGTTGTTGTACTGGCTGATGGCGCCGCAGATGATGATGCGCGCACCGCGTGTGATGCGGGTCAGCACGGTGTCGAGGATGTCGCCGCCGACGTTGTCGAAATAGATGTCCACCCCTTTGGGGCAATGTTCTTTCAGCCCGGCTTTCACGTCACCGGCCTTGTAGTCGATGCAGGCGTCAAAACCGAGCTCGTTCACGACCCAGTCACACTTGGCCTTGCCACCGGCAATGCCGACCACACGGCAGCCCTTGAGCCTGGCGATCTGGCCGACGGTCTGGCCGACGGCGCCCGCCGCGCCCGAGACCACCACCGTTTCGCCGGCTTTAGGCTGACCCACATCCAGCAGACCGAAGTAGCCGGTCATCCCGGGCATGCCCAGCACGTTGAGCCAGGAGGTCAGGCCCAAACGCGCATCGATCTTGTACATGCCGCTGCGCTTGATTTGGGCCTCGGGGATCAGGCAGTATTCCTGCACGTCCAGCCCGGCATTGACGTAGTCGCCGACGGCAAAGTTCGCATTGTTGGAGGCAATCACCTTGCCGACACCGCCGGCGCGCATGACGGCACCGATCTCGACCGGCGGGATGTAGCTCTTGCCTTCGTTCATCCAGCCGCGCATGGCCGGGTCCAGCGACAGGCACAGCGTTTTGACCAGCACGCCGCCGGGGCCGGGTTCGGCGACAGGCTCCGTCGTGAAATTCCAGTTGTCACGTGTCGGCAGGCCGACCGGGCGGCTGGCCAGGCGGACCTGGTGGTTGGTGAGGGCGGTGATGGTGCTCATGGGTGTCTCCGGGAAATGGGGCAGGCAAAAAGGCAATGGTAGGGTTGGCCTGTCCGCGCGTGAGTCGCGCAGGCGATTCGCGCCGTAGGTGGGAAACGCTGAACAGATCCTTGCGGATGTGCAGCGCCGGGATCGGGATGGAATGCAAGGCGGATTTCGCAGCCAATAGCTGCCTATTGGCAAGAAATTCAACGCAGCAGGCCGCCCGAGTCCCGGTGATCGCACGCCGCAGGGGATTTGTTCGGCGTTTCCGATATCCTTTGAGGATGAAACTCTACAACTACTTCCGTTCTTCCGCGTCCTATCGCGTGCGCATTGCGCTGCAGCTCAAGGGCCTGCCTTATGACTACCTGCCTGTCCACATCGCCAAGGGGGAACACCGCAAGGAGGGTTATTCCGCAGTGTCGGCCGACATGCTGGTGCCCATGCTGGAAACCGAAGAGGGCGAGCGCCTGTCGCAGTCCATGGCCATCATCGAGTACCTCGACGAAACGCACCCCGCCGTGCCGCTGCTGCCGGCCGACGCACTGGGCCGCGCCAAAGTCCGCGCGCTGGCGCAATCGATTGCCTGCGAGATTCACCCGCTGAACAACCTGCGCGTGCTCAAGTACCTGGTGCGCGAACTCAAGGTCGAGGAAGAGGCCAAAAACACCTGGTACCAGCACTGGTGCCGCGAGGGGCTGGAAGCTTTTGAGCGGCAGCTGAACCAGTTGCCGCCTTCGACCTACTGTTATGGCGAAGCCCCGACGCTGGCCGACTGCTGCCTGGTGCCCCAGATCTTCAACGCCCAGCGTTTCAAGGTGAACTTCGATGGGCTGCCGCGCACCATGGGCGCGTATGAGGCCTGCATGGCGCTGGAAGCCTTCCAGAAAGCCCAGCCCTCTGCCTGCCCGGACAACGAAGCTTGATTAAAACGTCCTCACGCCAACAGATGAGCTTCACTTTGTGCCCGTTCGCCCTGAGCCTGTCGAAGGGCCCTTCGGCAACCGCAACGCAGGCTTCGACAGGCTCAGCCCGAACGGGTGGATGGAGAGGGCGGAGGCCATCGTCCCGTGAGCATTGACGGAAAACCTTTGAATCCCGACTGGCTGACTCCCGACTGGCCCGCGCCGGCCGGCGTGCGCGCGCTGTTTACGACGCGGCAAGGCGGTGCGTCGGTGTCGCCGTGGGACAGCATGAACCTGGGTGACCATGTTGGCGATGCGCCGGACCGCGTAGCTGCCAACCGTGCGCTGCTCGCGCAAGCCACCGGCGCCAGGCCGGTGTTTATGCAGCAGGTGCACGGAACCGTGGTGTTGCCGCTGGACGGGCAGACGCCGCACGGCCTGCCAGCCGATGCGGCCATCACCTCCCGGCGCGGTGTCGCATGCACCATCATGGTGGCCGACTGCCTGCCGGTGCTGCTGACCACTGCCCAAGGCTCAGCTGTCGCTGCAGCCCATGCCGGCTGGCGTGGCCTGGCGGGGCAGCAGGGTCACGGCATTCTGGAAGAAAGTTGTGAACGTTTTTGGGCTCTAGCCCCCGGCGGACGGGCGCAAGCAGCTATCAATACCATAGCGTGGCTGGGGCCGTGTATCGGCCCGACAGCCTTTGAAGTGGGAGCCGAGGTGAGGGCGGCGTTTGTGGCCAGTGATCCCGCCGCCGACGCTTGCTTCACGCCCGCCGCCTCCGGCAAGTACCTGGCCGATCTTGCCGGCCTGGCCCGGCGGCGGCTTCAGGCCCTGGGTATCACGCAGATTTTTGGCAATGACGGCAGTGCGCCCTGGTGCACCGTGGGCAATGCCTCACGGTTCTTTTCGCACCGGCGTGACGCCGGCATCCGGGGCAACGGTTTCGGCACCACCGGACGCATGGCTGCCTGCATCTGGCTCGAATGAGGAAGGCAAAACGGTGACCGCCCCGGCGGCTTCCGCAGCTTCACGGGCCTTGATCGCCTTGCGCCGCAAGGGTGCGCCCATCAGGTAAACCACCAATGCCACCGGGCCCACGCCATAGAGTACAAAGGTCACCAGGGCACCCAGCAGCGTTCCGGTCGGATGGGTGGCTTCCGCGACACTCATCATGAGCACGACATACATCCAGGCAATGACAATCAAATACATAAATCTTTGCGCTGCATCAGGAGTTGAGAAAGTTTTTCCACGATACTAGAGTGGACCTGCCGCGGCTATCAACGCTCGACACAGACAGCCCTTCAAGAGCCTGCAGATATCCCCGGAGACAAGCATGAATTCTGACGCAAACCTGGCGCAAGCTGCCCAACAGATGCAGGAGACCTTTGCCCAGGGCCTGAAACAGGTGATGGGGGCAATGGCCGGTGGCGGCCTCGGCATGCCGGCCGGTTTTTCACAGATGGGCATGAGCGATCCTCAAGCCGTACAACCCCCGTTACAGATCGATCCGCTCAAGCTGCTGGAGATCCAGAAAACCTACCTCGAAGACATCAGCAAGCTCTGGAACAGCGGCCTGCAGGCTGGCTCTTCCGGCAGCACCGACCGGCGTTTTGCGGCAGAAGCCTGGCACCAGAACCCCGTGTCGCAATTTGCCGCCGAGGCCTACCTGCTGAACACCCGCACCCTGATGGGCCTGGCTGACGCCATGGAGGGCGACGAAAAAACCAAAGCCCGCGTGCGTTTTGCCATCGAGCAAGCCATGGCAGCCGCCGCCCCCAGCAACTTCCTGGCACTGAATGCCGAAGCGCAGAAAAAAGCCATCGACAGCCAGGGCGAAAGCATCGCCAGGGGACTGGCCAACATGCTTCACGACATGAAGCAGGGCCATGTGTCCATGACCGATGAAAGCGTCTTCGAGGTCGGCAAAAACGTCGCCACCACCGAAGGCGCCGTGGTGTTTGAAAACGAATTTTTCCAGCTGATCGAATACAAGCCGCTGACCGCGAAGGTGTATGAGCGGCCTTTTTTGCTGGTGCCCCCCTGCATCAACAAGTTCTACATCCTGGACCTGCAGCCCGACAACTCGCTGATCCGTTATGCCGTCGCGCAGGGCCACCGCACGTTTGTGGTGAGCTGGCGCAACCCCGACGAGTCCATGGCCGACAAAACGTGGGACGACTACATCGAGCACGCGGTGCTCAAGGCCATCGAAGTCACGCAAGAGATCACCGGCGCCAAAACCGTCAATGCGCTGGGCTTTTGCGTGGGCGGCACCATGCTCGGCACGGCGCTGGCCGTGCTGGCGGCGCGGGGCGAGAAGCCTGTGGCCAGCGCCACGTTTCTCACGTCCTTCCTGGACTTTTGCGAGACCGGCATCCTCGACATCTTCATCGACGAACAGTCGGTGCACTACCGCGAGCAGCAGATGGGCAAGGGCGGCCTGCTCAAGGGGCAGGACCTGGCGTCCACCTTCAGTTTTCTGCGGCCCAACGACCTCGTGTGGAACTACGTGGTCGGCAACTACCTCAAGGGCGAAACACCGCCGCCGTTTGACCTGCTCTACT
>CBFGNA010000047.1:0-10603 GCA_965650045.1 uncultured Polaromonas sp. | reverse complement strand
TGAACCCCGCCGCAATCAGCAGGTCAGGCTTTGTCAACTTGTTGCGCAGCAGCCAGCCCGGGCCCATCTCGCCGCCGAACTCCTCGTCGTAGGTGAAGTGCAGTTCGACGCCGCCCTTCAGCGGCAGGCCCAGCGATTCGAGCGCACGCACCGCAAAGGTGAAGCTGGCAAAGTCGGACTTGCTGACAGCCGAGGCGCGGCCGTAGATGTTGCCGTCCCTGATTTCTCCGCCATAGGGGTCGCAGCTCCAGCCCTCACCGGGCGGCACCACGTCGCCGTGGGCATTGAGTGCAATGGTCGGGCCCTTGCCGTAAGGGCGGCGCACGATCAGATTCGTCAGCGACTCCAGCCCATAAGCCTGGACCTCGGCCGCGGGGACCGGGTATTTTTCTGCTTCGAAGCCGAAAGCCTTGAGCAGCGCGGCGGTGCGTTCGGCGTGCGGCGCGTTGTTGCCCGGGGGCGTCGGTGTCGGAACACGGATCAGTTCCTGCAGGAAGGACACTTCTTCATCGAAGTGGGCATCGATCCAGCCATCCAGCTTGTCGTCTTGGTTTGTCATAAGGCCCCCACGCCCTGAAATACAGGGCTGCCCCCCGAGGGGACGCGACCTTGCTTGAAGCGGTTCTGCGCTGCGGTCATTTTTTTTCGTTCGCGAGTTGGTTCAAAAGATGCTGAAAGGCCTGGACGGCCAGGTCGATGTCGTCGCTGGTCGTGCTTTCCAGCGGGTTGTGGCTGATGCCGGCGTTCTGCCCGCGCACAAACAGCATGGCCTGCGGCATGACCTCGTGCAGCTTCATGGCATCGTGGCCAGCGCCGCTGGGCATGGCATACCGCGGCACACCCAGGCTTTCCACCGCGGCGTCCCAGCGCTGCTGCCAGGCCGGTGCGCTGGGCGCAGCCGCAGCGCGCATGGTTTGCTCCACCGTGTGATGGAGGCCGCGTTTTTCGCAGATGGATTTCAGTTCAGCAAGTACGTCGGCCACCATCGCGTCACGCTGTGGGTCATTCGGCGCGCGCAGGTCCAGCGTGAATTGGCAACGGCCCGGCACCACGTTCGTCGAGCCACCGGGCACGTTGAGGATGCCGATGGTGCCGACCGAGTCGCCGTCGCGCGCGGCACGCTGCTCCACATACAGGGCCAGTTCGGCCACAGCGACAGCCGCGTCGCGGCGCCGGTTCATCGGCGTGGTGCCGGCGTGGCTGGCCATGCCGATGACTTCACAGGTGTAACGCACGCCGCCGTTGATCGAGGTCACGATGCCCAGCGGGATGTCGAGTTCGTTGAGCACCGGTCCCTGCTCGATATGCACCTCGACAAAACCGAGGTAGTCCGAAGGCTGGCGCTGCAGCGCGCGGATGGCATCCAGTGTGGCGGGCAGGCCGGCATGTTGCATGGCTTCACGCATGCTGATGCCGTCTGCATCTTTTTGGTCCAGCCAGGCCGGGTTGAACTGGCCGATCAGCGCGCCCGAGCCGAGGAACGTTGCCTTGTAACGCTGGCCTTCTTCCTCGGCGAAGCCGATGACTTCAAAGTCGAAGGGCAGGCGCTTGCCCTGACGCGACAGTTCGGCCACGCAGGCGATGGGCGTGAAGATGCCGAGCCTGCCATCGTATTTGCCGCCGTTGCGCACGGTGTCGTAGTGCGAACCGGTCATCAGGGTTTTGCGCTGAACCGTTCGGACTGAGCCTGTCGAAGTCCGCCCTTCGACAGGCTCAGGGTGAACGGGTACAGCAAGGTACTTCCCCACCACATTGCCGACGGCATCGATGTTCACCTCGTCGAAACCGCTGTCGCGCATGGTCTGCTCGATCATGCGGGCAGCCGCCCTGTGTGCGTCGGTCAGGTAGGTGACGGTGAGCTGGCCGTTTTCCAGAAAACCCGGATCGCTGAAGGCGCTGAGTGTTTCCTGCCAGTCCCAGACCTGGTGGCCCAGCCGGGGCTCGACGCCGAACTTGTCGTTCAGTCGCAGCTCAGCGATGCGGTGGATGTTGCGCAGCGCCTCAGCCAGCTCGAAGTCGGGATGGTTGGCCAGGCGCTGCTCAAAGGTCGCGATGATTTGCTGCCGGGTGAGTCCCGTGCCGCGCGGGCCGCGAACGGCAAGGAGGAAGGGAAAGCCGAATTTGCTGTTGTAGGCGGTATTGAGGGCCTGGATCTTCTTGAACTCTTCGGGGCTGCAGTTCGTCAGGCCTGCCTTGTTCTGCTCATTCGTCGATTCCGCCGTCAGCGACTGGCTGACCATGGCCTTGCCGGCGAGTTCGGGGTGCGCGCGGATCAGCGTCAGTTGCGCTTCACGACCGGCGTCGTGAACGATGCGCGCCATCACGTGTTTCAGGTGCGCCAGCGACCGGAAGGGTCGCTGCGCGAGCGCGGCTTCGGCAATCCAGGGCGAGTGTTCGTACAGGCCGTCCAGCAGGGCCGCGGCCTCTGCCGCAGGCGCCACGTTGAGATGTTCAAGTGTCAGGGCCATGGCTATTCTTTGAAAGGGTGGACGTGTTGCCAGTGCCGGGCAATGTCGATGCGGCGGCAGATCCACACACGATCATGCTGCTGGATGTGGTCGAGAAATTTCTGCAGCGCGACGATGCGCCCCGGCCGTCCGAGCAGCCGGCAGTGCATGCCGATGCTGAGCATCTTCGGCGCGTTCATGCCGTTCGGGTCACCCTCGGCATACAGGGCATCAAAACTGTCGCGCAGGTAGGTGAAAAAATCATCGGCCTGCGAAAAACCCTGGGGCAGGGCGAAACGCATGTCGTTCGTGTCCAGCGTGTACGGCACCACCAGCCGCGGGACTTGTACGCCGTCCGTCCGCTCCACCGTCATCCAGAAGGGCAGGTCGTCGCCGTAATAGTCGCTGTCGTAGTCGAGCGCACCGTCGTCGGCGACCAGGCGGCGTGTGCGTGGGCTGTCGCGGCCGGTGTACCAGCCCAGCGGGCGCTGGCCGGTCATCTGCGTGATGATGTCCAGGCCCAGGCGCATGTGTTCGCGCTCGGTGGCTTCGTCCACCGTCTGATAGTTGATCCAGCGCAGGCCGTGGCAGGCGATCTCGTGGCCGAGTTCCATAAAGGCTGCCGTCAGCTCCGGGTGCCGCTGCAATGCCATGCTGACGCCGAACACGGTCAGCGGCAGCTTGCGCTTTTCAAACTCGCGCAGGATGCGCCAGACACCGACGCGCGAGCCGTATTCGTAAATGCCTTCCATGCTCAGGTGGCGCTCGGGGTAACTCGGCGGGTTGAACATCTCCGACAGAAACTGCTCCGAGCCTGCGTCGCCGTGCAGCACCGAGTTTTCGCCGCCTTCCTCGTAATTCAGCACAAACTGCACGGCGATGCGCGCTTGATTCGGCCACTGGGCATGCGGCGGCGTGCGGCCGTAACCGACCAGGTCGCGCGGGTAAGACGTTGCCCCCACGCTTGTCGCTTCGCGTACTACGCTGCCCCCCGGGGGGGCGAATTTTCCTTGGGGCGGCCCGGCGGAAAATTGTGCTGTGTTTCCGGCAGAAGTGGTCATGAGAGTGCCATGGAAATATCGTTGCTCGGGACCTTGCGGTCGAAGGTCAGGCTCTGCTCGACATGCAGCAGGTGGTCGTCCATCAGGCGCACGGCGAGTTCTTCGTCTTTGGCAGCCAGGGCCTTGACGATCTCGGCATGTTCTTCGCTCGAGTGTTCAGCCGCGCTGGCGCTCTGGTACATCAGGGTGATCAGGGCGCAGCGCGACACCAGCTCGCCCAGCATTTGCGCCAGCACCTCGTTGCCCATCAGTTCGGCCATGCGCACGTGGAAGTCGCCGAGCAGCTCGGTGCGGCCGGCCACGTCGTTGCTGGCCACGGCAGCTTTTTCCTGCGCCACGTGTTCGCGCAGCGCGCGGATTTTCGCCGGCGTGGCCTCACGCACAAAAGCGCGTGTCATTTCGGCTTCCAGCATGCGGCGCACCGCAAACACCTGACGCGCTTCGTTGACCGCCGGCGCCGCGACAAAGGCACCGCGTGCGGGCTCCAGCCGGATCAGCCGGTTTTGCGAAAGCTGGAACAGCGCCTGCCGCACCAGCGTGCGTGACACACCGAAATGGTCGGCCAGCTTTTGTTCTGCCAGCTTGGTGCCCGGGTGCAGCCGGTGATCGACGATGGCGCGGGTCAGCGCCTCGACGATGGAACTGGTGGTGGAGGTTTCCATCGCCCGATGATAGCCGAAAGCCTGCAAAATTGTATACACTTCTGTTTACCAACCATCACGGGGAAACATCATGGGCCTGAGCACACACGTCCTGGACACCATGCACGGCACGCCGGCGGCCGGCATGGCCGTTGAGCTGTACACCACCAGCAGCGGGCAGGCGACACTGGTCAAGTCCTTTGTGCTGAACACGGACGGCCGCAACCCGGATGGCCTGCTGTATGACAACAGCAGCCTGCAGCGCGGCACCTACCGGCTGGTGTTCGATGTCGCAGCCTACTTTGCCGCCCGCGGCGTGAAGTTGCCGGAGCCGAACTTCCTCAACAAGGTGAGCCTGGACTTCGGCGTCGCCGACACCAGCCAGCACTACCATGTGCCGCTGCTGGTCAGCCCGTGGAGTTATTCGACGTATCGCGGGTCTTGAACTGCGCAGTGTGGGGTGAAGTGGGCAGGTTTTTACTTAAACGGGCCCGCAGGTTCGGCTCCACTGGTCCGCAGACGCAGAGCCCCGTCAGGAGCTACGTGAAGCGTAGAAAACGCGTCGGCCTTAAGTTTGGCGATGATATAGACGGCGTACCGAAGTCAGGCTGGGGGCGTAATAATGAACGCGTATCAGACCACGGGAGGAAAATTTGAAAAAACTCAATCTGTTTGACATGTACAACTTCGGGAAAAATATTTCGGCCATTAGCCAGATACCCGAAGAAAGCAAAGTCAATGCGTCGCTTTTTACTCTATGGTCGGCTCGTGAGAGCTTAAAAGAGATGACAAAAGTGGATTCGCCGCTAATGAATTCGTCCGTCCGTGCGGCGAAGGACGTAATGAGCGCCATTACGGCAATCATCCCAGAAGATGTCTCTGCTGCACTGGCTATTGACTCAGAGACCTTGCTTGATTGGCGATTGAATACTCTTAAGCACAAGGTTGGCACTTTCGAAACGATTATGAACGGCGATATGCCCGACATTGCTTCATATATCGTTTCGCAAAAAGGCATCTATAGAACAGATGACTTAATCGCTCACGCGGAAAATCATTTGTCCGCTGCATCTAAGGCTGCCTTGCCAAACCAAGCGTGTGAAGATTTGCGAGAAGCTGGCAGGTGTTTGGCATATGAAGTGCCCACTGCATGCGCTTTCCATTTGTGGCGGACAGTTGAAAGTGTTATGGCCTATTACTACGTGAAGCTAAGCGGCGTCACTTTCGAGGACGCTGGTGTTCAAAGGAACTGGGGGGCATACATTCCGGCTTTAACTGCGGTGGGAGCTCCAGTAAAAATTACTGCGTTTCTCAGTCACATCAAGGATGAGTATCGAAATCCCCAGACGCATCCCGATGAGCCGGTGCCTATCGAGGAGGCTCAAAGACTGTTTAGTACCGCAATAAGTTCGGTGGAGCAAATGATGCTCGAAGCCGCGAAGGTCACAGTAGTTACTCCGCCCCCAGTGAAAAAGCTTAAACCCGCTGCTATGGCCGCTATCGCTTCTCCGACCACTGGTTAGTGGGCGCAACTGCCACAAGTAGATTTCATTGCATGGCGAACAGAGAACTATGGCTATTCCAGATGACAGTGAGGACGCCGCCTTAGTTGCCATTAAGGCGGCGCTAGCTAGTACTTCTGTCTCTACCAAGAGAAAAGTGGTGGAGAAGTTCGTATTGGCAGCGCTCAGCAGCATCCCTTGGGTGGGCGGCTTTATCAGTGCCGCTGCGAGCCTCAAAGTGGATCAAAGAAACAGTGATAAGGACAACCTGCAAACGAGGTGGCTAGAAGAACACTCAAAGAAGATGCAGACACTAGTCGGCGAACTCTCGGGCGTGGCCAACAGGCTCGACAGCCTCGGAGCAAGTGTTGATGAACGTCTAGAAAGCGAGGAGTATTTGAGTCTGGTGCGCTCGGCGTTTCGCGCCTGGGACAAAGCGGAAACCGGCGATAAGAGGCGGTACGTGGCCAACCTCATAACAAATTCCGCAGGCACCAGGCTCTGTCCTGACGATGTCGTCAGACTGTTCATAGACTGGCTTGACACGTACCACGAATCGCACTTCGCGGTGATACGAACGATATACAGCAATCCCGGGGCGACCAGGTATGAAATATGGGAGTTTCTCTACGGCGCGCCAATTAGAGAAGACTCGGCTGATGCAGATTTATATAAACTGCTCATTCGAGACCTAAGCACTGGCGGAGTTATTAGACAGGAGCGAGAAACAACCCCCGATGGAAGGTTTTTGAGAAGAAAGCCGGTTAGAAACAGAAAATTGTCTGCAGGAACAATGGAATCTGCATTCGAGGATTCGAAGCCCTATGTTCTCACCGAACTAGGAAAACAGTTTGTGCACTACACCATGAACGAGGTCGTAGCACGCGTGGCCTGAACGACCGGACCGCAATGACGGTAAGAAATTAAGCAGAACCGAAGACTCCTGTTCCAGGATAGTCAAAAGATCAAGGAAGAGTCGGTAGTCGTGTGCTATTCAATCGACGAATCAAATGACGCATAGGCAGTCTGGTCCGGCATGTTGTCCCAGATAGGGTGAAGCGGACCAGCCGCGATAGCTAGCGAGAAGGCATCCTTCGACACGCTCAGGACGAACGGAATATCGCGAACGCGGGGCCTTAATTCTGCCCCTCCGTCAGCGTATCCAGCTGAAACTTCCCGCTTTTGTGCCACAACCAAGTGTCGGTATAAACCACCCTGCCCATGCGCACGGGCGCCGGAAACGGCGAGGCGGCCTTGATGGTGCGCTCGATTTCGGCGACCACTTCGGGTGCATGGCGCGGTGCGCGCATCCAGTCGAGTTTGGTGACGATGCCGGCCTGGTTGATCTCGACATTGATCACGCCCACGGCATACAGCAAGGGCGGCATTTTGCCTTTGTAAATGCGGTCGGCGTTCAGGCCGTAAAGATGGGTGGCGCCGCTTTCGCGGTAGGCGCGGGGTGTCGGGGCGGCTGAAGCCCGGGCCGATCCGCTGGGGCCTGGCACCGGGCCGATGACCGGACTGGGCGTGGGCTCGGGCCGGGCGACGGGGGCGGCCGGTTCGGGCGCGGTCTTGCAGGCTGAAACGATGGCGGCAACACCGGCGGAAACCAGGGCCAGCAGCCAGAATCGGCGGGGAGTGGGCTCAGACATACGTATCCTTGTGGTTCGCTGACGGTCGGCTGCTATGGTGCAGTCTGACCGGGACGGGCGCCGGGGAAAACCGTTGTGCCCGGCTGGATTATGCGTTCTGCGCGTTGGTGGCCAAGGCCGAGTATCTGGGGGTTTATACCGTGAGTCAGCTCAAGGATTTGTTTTTGACCCGTTTGGCGCAGGAGCCCGCCGTGCTGGTGGAAGTGACGGCAACCAGCGGGTCGGTGCCGCGTGAAGCGGGCACCTGGATGGCAGTGTTTGCCGAAGGCGTGGTGGGCACCATAGGCGGCGGCCACCTGGAGCAGCAGGCGATGGCGGCGGCCCGTGCGCAGTTGCGGGACGGGCCGGCTGAGACCACGAGCCGCTTTGTGCTCGGGCCCTCATTGGGTCAGTGCTGCGGCGGTGCCATGAACTTGCGGTTTGCATCGCTTGGTCCTGCCGATGTAGCAGAACTGCGACAGTGTCTGCCGCTTCACTTGCAGCCACTCGCCTTGTTCGGTGGCGGCCACGTCGGCCACGCGCTGGTGCAGGTGCTGGCGCGCCTGCCCTTTGCGGTGACGTGGATAGACAGCCGCGACGGCATCTTTCCGGCGGAAGTGCCACCGACCGTGAAGGCTGAACATTCCGAGCCGGTGCAGGGCGCAGTGCGCGGCCTGGCGCCGCAATCGCGTGTGCTGATCATGAGTTTCAGCCACGCCGAAGACCTGGACATCGTGGCCGAGTGCCTGAAACGCCAGCGCGAAAAAAATGACCTGCCTTTTATCGGCCTGATTGGCAGCAAAACCAAATGGGCGACCTTTCGTCACAGGCTGCTGGCGCGCGGCTTCAGCGAGGACGAGCTGACGCAGGTCACCTGCCCCATTGGCTTGCCGGGCATCAGCGGCAAGGAGCCCGAGGTGATTGCCGTGGCGGTGGCGGCACAGTTGTTGCTGATGGACTCGGCACGGAAGCAGTGAACCAGGTCTGAGCTTTTGCATCGGGACTTCAAGTTGTATACACTTTCGTGGACAGGTCGCAGCGGAGCCGTTTGTGTTCGCGGCCGGATTTCTGCTCAGAGCGCCCGCAGTGGTGAGCAGGTTTGAAAGTTGAGCATGGAAAGTTATTACCTCGACTGGGCCAACCTGCTGCTGCGCTGGGTCCACGTCATCACCGCGATTGCCTGGGTCGGTTCTTCCTTCTACTTTGTTTTTCTCGACTCCAGCCTGACGCCGCCCGTCGATGAAGACCTCAAGAAGCAGGGCGTCAGCGGCGAACTCTGGGCGGTGCACGGCGGCGGTTTTTACCATCCGGTCAAATTTGCGGTCAAGCCGCCGCAACTGCCGGGCCACCTGCACTGGTTTTACTGGGAAAGCTACAGCACCTGGCTGTCGGGTTTTGCGCTGTTCACGGTGTCTTACCTGTGGAATGCCGGCACCTACCTGATCGACAAGTCGCTGATGAACTGGTCGCCGGGCGCGGCCATCGGGGTGGCGCTGTCGTTTTTTGTGGTGTTCTGGATGTTGTACGACGGCATCTGCCAGGTTTTCGGCAAACGAAAAAATGGCGACGCGATGGTTGGCGCGCTGCTGCTGGTGCTGGTCTGCGTGGCGTCCTGGCTGGCCTGCCACTGGTTTGCCGGGCGCGCGGCGTTTTTGCTGGTGGGCGCGATGATCGCCACCACCATGAGTGCCAATGTGTTGTTCTGGATCATCCCGGGCCAGCGCAAGGTGATCGCCAGCATCAAGGCCGGCGAGCCGGTGGACCCGGTGCACGGTCAGCGCGGCAAGCAGCGCAGCGTGCACAACACCTACTTCACGCTGCCGGTGCTGTTCGCCATGCTCAGCAACCACTACAGCTTCACCTGGAGCCACCCGCAGAACTGGCTGGTGTTGATCCTCATGATGCTGGCCGGCGCCCTGATCCGGCAGTTTTTCGTGATGCGCCACGGCTACAAGCTGGGCCGCAACGGCAATCCCTTGCCTTATGCGCTGGTGGGGGGGGTGCTGATCCTTGGCGTGATGGCCTGGCTGAAGCCGCCAGCGGCACCCGCCGCGCCTCCGGTTGCTATGAATTCAGTAGCTGGACACGCAGGACTGGCGGGGGCTACAGGCCAAAATGACTATGCATCCGTACAAAAAGTGCTGGAACAGCGCTGCTACCAGTGCCACGGTGCCCAGCTGCAGATGAAAAACATCCGGCTGGACTCGCCGGCGCTGCTCAGCCAGCACGCCCAGGCGGTGTACCAGCAGGCGGTGGTCAGCAAAACCATGCCGATGAACAACGCCACCGGCATGCTTGATGCCGAGCGGGCCTTGATCCGCCGCTGGTTTGAAGGGGGCGCACCAATACCCCCCATACCCCCAACTCCCTGAAGGCCGGGACTGCCCCGATCCGGGGCCGGCCCCGGGGCGCATGCTGCGGCCACAGTGGCATGTCCACTGAATGCCTAAGTTCTCCGTAATACCGCGTATCGACGCCACCTGCGCGGTATGTTTCAATGCGTAACCGCAGCAATACCTGCTGTGGGCCGCCAGGCACTCGCTACAGTGCCCGGGTCGTTGATACCGAGGAGACAAAACCATGATGTCCATTCCCCTGCTGGTTCGCGCGTTCATCATCACCGGCCTGGCCGCCGCCTCGATGGCTGCGGGCGCCGCCCAGATTGTTGTCGGGCAGGTTGCACCGCTTTCCGGGCTGGAGGGCACGCAGGCCCGGGCCTATTCCATCGGCATCCAGCTGGCGCTGAACAAGGCCAACAAGGGCGGCGGCGTCAACGGCCATACCTTCAGCCTGGTGCGCAAGGACGACGGCGGCCGCCCCGCAGACAACATGAGCGCCACCAAGGCGCTGCTCGGCGAAAGCCGGCCGCTGGTGCTGGCCGGCTATTTCGGCGACCGCAGTGTCAGCGAACTGGTGAACTCGAAATTGCTTGAAACTGAAAACATCGCGCTGGTCGGCTACCGCGTCAACGAGATACGCGAGTCAGCGCCGCTGGTCTACAGCGTGCGTGCCAACCTTCGCGACGAAATCAACAAGATCACCGAGCATCTGGTCACCGTCGGTGTGACCCGCCTCGGCCTGTTTTATCCCGATGGTGAGGGCGCCAGCACCTTGCTGGCGACCATGGAAGAAGTGACCAAAGCGCGCGGTGCCAAGCTGACGGCCAAGGCGACCTATGCGCAGGGGACCAACAAGGTCCCCAATACTGTGGTGGACACCTTCATCAACGCCGCACCCCAGGCCATCATCATCGTGGCCAGCGGCGCTGCCGCCGGTGCCTTTATTGAGAAGTACCGCCTGGACGGCGGCACGGCGCAGTTG
>CBFGNA010000046.1:0-10612 GCA_965650045.1 uncultured Polaromonas sp. | reverse complement strand
CCTGCTGGATGTCCCCGGCCACAGCGCTGAGGTTCTGGCCTGCTGTGGCCAGGCGCGGGCCCATGCCGGCCAGCGATGTCACCACACCACCGAGGTCGGCTTGCAGGCTGGTCAATGCCGTGGCCAGGGGCCCTGCCAGGGCTTGGGGGTTGATGGGCGGGCCCAGTTGTGCCACCTGCGCCGCCACCGCGCCGAGCTGCTGCGTGACGGTGGTGATGGCCGTCTGCGCTTCCGAGATGCCGGCGCCGAGTTCGGTCTGCAGCGTGCTGGAGGCCGTGGCCACCGATTCCACCACCTGGGCGGCGCCGGTGCTGATCGCCGTGCCGGCCTTGCTGACGAATTTCATCGGCTAGGGCCTGTTCCCACGATTTATACAAGTGCTAACGCTATTAAAACAGCGCCAATCAAGGCGCGCGACGAGGCCCAGACGGGGCGTCTGGGTCAGGGGTGCAAGGCGGAGTGGCGTTGTTTTCAACCGTTCCCTCCGGGTTGCGGCCAAAAAGAGCCATGCGCAGCGTTGCAAGGCCTTGCCGGGCGCCAGCCCGGCTGCGTTGTGCGCCTCGCGCATGACTTTTTTGACTCGCAACGCACCTTGCATAAATCGTGGGAACAGGCTCCGCCTAGAGATCGTCAAGCGTTTTGGTCACCGCGCTGCTGGCATCGGTCATGGCGGTATTGATCAGCGGCACTTTCGACGGCGTCGGCTCCAGCGACACGCCGGCCAGATCAATGCTGCCCATGGTGAGGGCAATCTGCTCCAGCGTCTCCTCGATTTCAGGCAGCACCTCGGCCCCTTCGATCTGCAGCTCTTCGAGCAAGGGCAGCAGTGGCGGCGGCGGGATGGGCGTGGCGGGCAGCTGGTTGAGATTGATGGGCGCGGCCACGCTTGCCGACAGGGCGCCCGACACCGCGGCAGCTGCCGCAGGGATGACGGGCCAGCCGCCGCCTTCGGAAGCGGCGCTGCCCTCGGTCAGCAGCAGCGCGCCCTGCGCCAGCCGGGCCGACAGCGCCCGGATCACCTGGCGGTCGGACAGCGAAAACACCGAAGGTGAATGTTCGCAGCGGTACAGCGCATAGCGCAGGGCCGAGACCGCGGCGGTGTCGGTGGTCCAGAAGTTCAGGTAGGTCTCGGCCTCATCCGCTCGGCCAAAGGCCAGCGCGGACCCGTGTCCCCGCGGCAGCGCGCTGAAGTGGTCCCGCAGCCAGACGGTGTTCGACTGGCGCTGCAAGGTGGCCAGCGGCAGGCTCATCGCAGCCCCGTGTGCGGCTGCCACCCGCCGTGGCGGCCTCGGCCCGGGCGGGCTTGGCAGATTGCGGCTGCGGCAGAGGGCGACATGGATACCTTTCCCCGGGGTGAGTGAAGGCAATTGTATATTTGGCCGCCGCAAAACGGGGGGCCAAAAAGCACCGGTCAGGCGCGTGTCGCAGCGCCCGGGTTCGCCGCCAGCACCGGAAGCTCCACCACAAACGACGCGCCGCCGCCCGGCCGGTCTTCGCAGCGCACGGTGCCGCCATGGCGCTCGGTGATGGACTTCACCAGCGCCAGGCCCAGGCCCACGCCGCCTTCGCGCTCGCTGGCGCCGGGCAGCCGGTAGAAAGGCTCGAAGATGCGCTCACGCTGGCCGGACGGAACGCCGGGGCCGCGATCATTGACACGAAGGATCACCCGCGCCCGCGGAGCTGCGCCGGCCTCCGACAGGTCCAGGCTGATCTCGCCGGTGCCATAACGCCGGGCGTTTTCCAGCAGGTTGCGGATCAGCCGGCGCAGCAGCCGCGCCGAGCCCTGCACCGTCAGGCTGTGGGCCTGCGTGGCGATGCCCAGCTCGGCCTGCACCCTGGCGCACTCCTCGGCCGCCAGGCCGGTCAGGTCCACCGTTTCAAACGGCTCGGCGTCCGCCTGGCGTGCGTCGAGACGGCTGGCCAGCAGGATTTCGTCGATCAGCTGATCGAGTTCGTTGATGCTGCGCGAGATTTCAGCGCGTTGGGCCGAGCCGGCGCCTTCGCCCATCAGTTCGAGGCCCATGCGGATGCGCGCCAGCGGCGAGCGCAGTTCGTGGGAAGCGTTGGCCAGCAGCGACTTGTGCGAGACCAGCAGGGACTTCTGGGTGTCCATCAGCGTTTCAATGCGCTCGGCCGCATGGTTGAAACGCTCGGCCAGAAAAGCCACCTCGTCGCTGCCCTGCACGGTCACGCGTGCCGACAGGTCGCCATCCCCCCAGCGCTCCACGCCCCGCTGCAGGCCCTCCAGCCGCTGCGTCAGCCGGCGCACAAAGGGGTAGGTGCCGAGGGCCACCGCCAGCGCCACCACGCCCAACATCCAGCCAAAACCAAAAGGGGGACGGGTCCACGAGTTCGACGGCGGGCGCTTGGGCCGGGGCAGCACCAGGTGCAGGGCCTGGCCGTCCAGCGTCTGCACATCAAACTCCAGGCCGTCTCCAAGCTTGCGGTCCGGCTTGGTCTGGGCTTTGCCAATGACGTCGCCCGCGTTGTTGTGGATCAGGACTTCACGGATGGGCAGCTGTGGCGGATCGGTGCTCAGTTGCCAGGCCGCGCCCACGAGGAAGGCCAGCACGACCACGGTGGCAACCACCGCCAGCCAGATGCGTACATACAGGTGTGAAGTAAATCGTAGCCACATAACCAGAACCAGAAGGCAGAAGGGAAGGCAGGGGACGCCGGCAGGCGCGGGTCAGGCAATCAACGCCGAAGCGCTCAATCCTGCTGTTTGGCAAACACGTAGCCGACACCCCGCACCGTGAGGATGCGCTTGGGGTCCTTGGCATCGGCTTCAATGGCGCTGCGGATGCGGCCCATGTGCACGTCGATGGAGCGGTCAAAGGCTTCGAGCTCGCGGCCGCGCACGGCCTCCATGATCTGGTCGCGGCTCAACACGCGGCCGGCGCGCTCGGCCAGCGCCACCAGCAGGTCAAACTGGTAGGAGGTCAAATCGCAGGTTTTGCCGCTGACCTGCACGGTGCGCGCATCGCGGTCGATTTCGAGCGAGCCGAATCGCATGGTTTTTTGCGTGCCGGCAGCGGCGCCGGTTTCCCCGCCGCGGCGCAACACGGCGCGGATGCGTGCCAGCAGTTCGCGCGGCTCGAAAGGCTTGGGCAGGTAGTCGTCGGCGCCGATTTCCAGGCCGACAATGCGGTCCATGGGATCGCCCTTGGCGGTGAGCATCAGCACCGCGGTGCGGGCGCCGTCCGCGCCGAGGTTCTTGATGCGCCGGCACACTTCGAGGCCGTCCATGTCGGGCAGCATCAGATCAAGAATCACCAGGTCCGGTTTGCTGCCCTGCAGGGCTTCCAGCCCCTGGGCCCCGTCGGCGGCATGGGTGAAGCCATAACCCGACTGGCGCAGGTACTCGCCCACCATGGTGGCCAGGCGGGTGTCATCCTCGATCATCAAGAGTTGCTGGGTCATGGTCTGGCTCGCTGCACGTTGTGAGGCATGGGCGCCAGTGTAGCCACTGGCGGGTGCGCGGCCGGTCGTCACGGCGTCTGCCGCCGCATGCGGGCCGGGTGTGTGTTCGTGGTTGGCGGTGGTGCGATGTTCAGTCATGAAAGTCTCTCCATTGGTCTTTCCATTGAGACCAGACAGACCATGCTGCGCGCCCAGCGAGAAGTCGCGTTAAAGCACCTGTAAAGTTAGGTAAACCCCCGCACCAGCTTTAATTTGCTATGGTTTTAATAGCTGTTTGCGCTTGTCCATCAAGGGCTGGAGCCCGATTTGATGCTGGTTTCATGCCGGCTTCATGCGGGAGGCCAGCCACACCAGCAGCAGCACCGGAATGCCCAGCAGGGCCGTGGCGGTGAAGAAGTGGCTGTAGCCGAAGCGGTCCACGTAGCTGCCCGAATACCCGGCCAGGAACTTGGGCAGCAGCAGCATCATGGAGCTGAACAGCGCGTATTGCGTGGCGGAGTAGTTGATGTTCGTCAGGCTCGACAGGTAGGCGATGAAAGCCGCCGAGGCAATGCCGCTGGACAGGTTGTCGGCGGAGATCACGAAGATCAGTGCCTGCACATCGTGGCCGCGCGAACCCAGCCAGGCGAACAGCAGGTTGCTGGCGGCGCTCAGCACGGCGCCCAGCATCAGCACCTTCATCACGCCGAAACGCATGGCCAGCGCGCCGCCGGCAAAGGCCCCGGCCAGCGTCATCAGCACGCCGTAGATCTTGGTGACGGTGGCCACCTCGTCCTTGGTGTAGCCCATGTCCACATAAAAGGGATTGGCCATGATGCCCATGACCACGTCGCTGATGCGGTACATGGCAATCAGGGCCAGGATCAGCAGCGCATGTTTGCCGTACCGGCGCAGGAAGTCGGCAAAGGGCGCGACCAGCGCGCTTTGGAGCCATTCGGCGGCGTTGCGCGCTGGCGGCAGGGCGCGCGCTGCGGGTTCCGGTGAAAACAGCACCGTCACCATGCCCAGCAACATGGAAGCCGCCATGGCGAGGTAAGCCGTCTGCCAGGCGGCATGCTGGTAGGTGCCGGCGCCGGCCACTTCGGCGCGTGCTGCAATCCACAACACGCCGGCACCGGCCCAGATCATCGCGATGCGGTAACCGGTCTGGTAGGTGGCCGCCAGCGCGGCCTGCCGCCGCGTGTCGGCCGACTCGATCCGAAAGGCATCCAGCGCGATGTCCTGCGTGGCCGAGGCAAAAGCCACAGCCAGCGCGCACCAGACCACCGGCATCAACGCGACCCGCGGGTCGGTCAGCGCCATGTTGACCAGCGCGGCCATGATCACCGCCTGCGACAACAGCAGCCAGCTGCGCCGCCGGCCGAGCAGGCGCGTCAGCACGGGGATGGGAAGGCGGTCCACCAGCGGCGCCCAGACCCACTTGAAACCGTAAGCCAGCCCGACCCAGCTCAGGTAGCCGATGGTGGTGCGGTCGATGCCGGCTTCACGCAGCCAGAAGCTCAGTGTTCCAAAAACCAGCAACAGCGGCAGGCCTGCAGAAAATCCCAACAGCAGCATGCGCAGCGTGGGCGCTTCCAGATAAACCCGCAGCGTCTCGCCCCAACCCGGCTTGCCGGCGATGACGGGTTCGGGGGGAAGAGCGACGGCGGGATGCGGCGCCGGCTGACGCACGGGCTGCGGGTTCTCGGATACGGTATCGCTCATGCGGGAATAATACGCTGTGACCTCGGGCGCAATGACGCCGTTTTTTCCGGGAGAAGCCATGAAGTTTTCATTGACGCTGGGTTTGGGCCTGCTTGCGGGTTCCTTGTGGCTGGGTGGTCCGCCGGCGGCCATGGCCCAGAACGAGGGTGTGCAGGTCGGCGGCAATTCCGGCTTTACCAAACTGGTCCCGGCCGAGGACATCGAACAGGCGTCCAAGCAGCAGTACGCCAAGATGCTGCAGGAAGCGGCCGCGCAAAAAGCGCTGGCGCCCCCGGGCAATGCACAGTTGCAGCGCCTGCGTCGCATCGCCCAGCGCATCATCCCGCAGGCCACGGCCTGGAACCCGCGGGCCAAGGACTGGCAGTGGGAGGTCAACCTGATCGGCAGCAAGCAGATCAACGCGTTTTGCATGCCGGGCGGCAAGATCGCTTTCTACACCGGCATTCTTGAGCAGTTGCAGCTCACCGACGACGAGGTGGCCATGATCATGGGTCACGAAATGGCACACGCCCTGCGCGAACACGCCCGTGAACGCATGGGCAAGTCTGCCGCCACCAGCATAGGCGCGAGTGTGCTGTCCCAGTTGTTCGGCCTGGGCGATCTGGGGCAGACGGTGGCCAGCTACGGCGTGCAATTGCTGAACCTGCGATTCGGCCGCGAGGACGAGTCCGAAGCCGACCTGGTCGGCATGGAGCTGGGTGCACGCGCGGGCTTCGATCCGCGCGCAGGCATCACGCTGTGGCAAAAAATGGGCGCCGCCAACAAGGGCGCGCCGCCCCAGTGGCTGAGCACCCATCCGGCCGATGCCACGCGCATTGCAGACATGGAACGCAACCTGCCGCGTGTGGTGCCGCTGTACGACAGGGCGCGCAAGGGCTGAGGCTGCAGCGCCCGGCCGCCCTGCCCGGGCTGGCCCATGGGCATGCTTGCCTGCCGCGGCTGGTCAGTGGCACTTGCATCTGTCCGCGCCTTGGTCTTGGTCTTGGGCGCCGCTGCGCAGCCCTTGCCGACCCACGCACGCGTTTTTCCGCGATCCTCCCGCCAGGGCAGGGGGATTGTTTTTTGCGCACGCCATCGCGCTGCCCCTCGTGCCACGGGTCGTCCTGACTGGGAAAGCCGGCTGGAGCCGCTTCTTCGAAACCCATTAATACATCACGTTGTGATATATTCGTTGGCTCTGGAGATCCTGCGTTCTTGTCCTGTCAGCATCTGTCTGACGCTTTTCCTTTGCGCGCCCCATGCAGCTTCCCTCGCCCCTTGCCAAGTCTGACTTTGAGGTCCTGTCGGAATTTCGCTACCAGATGCGCCGCTTTGAGCGCTTCTCCGAAACCGCAGTCCAGGCACAGGGCATCACTCCCCTGCAATACCTGTTGCTGCTGCATGTCAAGGGCTATCCCGGCCGGGACTTTGCGACCGTGGGTGAATTGGCGCAACGGCTGCAGGCCAAACAGCACGGCGTGGTCGCCCTGGTGTCGCGCTGTGAGGCGAGGGGCCTGGTGCAGCGGCGCCCCGGCCGCCAGGACCGGCGGCAAGTCGAGGTTCATTTACTGGAAGAAGGTGAGCGGGTGCTGAACGTCCTGGCCGGCCAGCACCGTGCCGAACTCCTGTCGCTCGACGGGGCTTTTACCGTCCCCGTTATCGGTCCATCAACAAGGCTTTGAAATTGAACATGCAGCAAGACGATTCCCGAAGGGATTTTGCGGGCGGCACGCGGCTCCTTCGCATCACGGCCATCGCAGCCGTGGTGGGCGTGCTCAGCACACTTACCGCGTGGCTGCTGCTTTATCTCATCCGCTTTTTCACCAACCTGTTTTTCTTCCAGACACTGTCGACCCAATTCCATTCGCCGGCGGCCAACACCCTGGGTGCCTGGGTGATTGTTGTACCCGTCGTGGGTGGGCTGGTGATCGGCCTGATCGCCCGCTTCGGGTCCGAACAGATCCGCGGTCACGGGATCCCCGAAGCGATCCAGGCGATCCTGTTCGGCAGGAGCAAGATGTCTCCCAAAATTGCCGTGCTCAAGCCGCTGTCGTCGGGGATAGCGATCGGCAGCGGGGGCCCGTTCGGAGCGGAGGGCCCGATCATCATGACAGGCGGCGCGGTCGGTTCCCTGCTGGGACAATACTTTCACATCACCGGCGCTGAGAGGAAAGCCTTGCTGGTGGCCGGCGCGGTGGCCGGCATGACAGCCGTGTTCGGCACACCCATTGCCGCCGTTCTGATGGCCGTGGAGCTGTTGCTGTTCGAGCTGCGTCCGCGCAGCCTGCTGCCCGTGGCCGTCGCCTGTGCCGTCGCCGGGTTCACGCGGCCGCTCCTGCTGGACCCCGCCCCGCTGTTTGCCCTGCAGACCTCTGCGGTGGGTCCTCTGGGATTGCTGTCCTGTGTCATTGCCGGACTGGCCACCGGGGTGATGTCCTGGGCGCTATCCGGCGCGCTTTACAAGGTCGAGGACCTCTTCGAAAAATTACCGGTCCACTGGATGTGGTGGCCGGCGCTCGGCGGCCTGGCCGTGGGAATCGGCGGTTATCTGCAGCCGCGGGCACTGGGCGTCGGGTATGACGTCATCGGCGACCTGTTGCAAAACAATCTTGCGGTGAGTGCGGTCCTGGCTCTGGTGCTTTGCAAGGCCCTGATGTGGGTGATTGCCCTCGGCTCAGGCACATCCGGCGGGGTTCTGGCACCTCTTTTGATCATGGGTGCCGGTCTTGGGGCCGTGCTGGGACCGTTGTTGCCCGGTGGCCACCCGGCATTGTGGCCCCTGATTTTCATGGCCGCCACCCTGGGCGGGATGATGCGAGCACCGATCATGGCGACCATGTTTGCTTTTGAACTGACGCAGGATGTCAACGCCTTGCTGCCGCTGCTCACCGCATGCGCCGTGGCGTACGGCTTTACCGTGCTGATGATGCCGCGTTCCATCCTGACCGAAAAGCTGGCCCGGCGCGGTTACCACGTTTACCGCGAATACGGCATCGATCCGCTGGAACGTCACGCCGTCGGCGAGGTCATGGCGCGTGAGGTGAAGTCCATCGACGCACAGATGGATATCCCGGCTGCGCTGGCCAGCCATTTTGGCGAACAGCAGGTTCATCGGGCCTTTCCTGTGGTGAAGGACGGCGCTTATGTCGGGATGCTTGATCTGCCGACCCTGCTGGAGGGGCAACATAACGCCGCTGCGCAAAAGGTTGGCGATCTGTTTGGCGCCAACGTGCCAGCCATGGCGCTCCCTGGTGAAACCTGCCGGGCCGTGGCGACCCGCATGGCCGTGCACGGGCTGGAGCGGCTTGCGGTGGTCACGGATGCCCGGTCGCGCCGGCTCGTGGGCATCGTCAGCCGCAGCGACTTGATCAAGCCGTCCCTGGCCCTGTTTGATGAAGAGCAGCAGCAGGAAAAAACCTTCAGTCATTCGCCGCTTGACCTGCTCAGGCGCCGCGACCCGCACTTGCCAAAGGGACAGGCAAAACTGTAGGGGTTCCTGTCTCCAGTGCGCTGATAGACAATCAAACCATCTTCACGTTTTGGGCTTCCTGCCGGCTGGCAGCGCCGAACATGACCTCTTCTTTACGGCCCGACAATTCCAGCAACATGCCGACCCCTTCAGAGCCAATGACTTCCCACACCGCCTGGTGGCGCGCTTTCCTGCCAGCCAGGACGCGCATCAACACCAAGGAGCGCTTGCGCGCCGTCACAGGCGGGTTGGTGGGTATTTTCTTCGTTGCGCTCGTGAGTCATCTGGCCGGCGGGCTGATGGGCGTCGGGTGGCCGTGGATGGCGGCTCCGCTCGGGGCCAGCGCGGTGCTGGTGTTCGCTGTGCCCTCCAGCCCGCTGGCCCAGCCGTGGTCGGTGGTCGGGGGCAACACCCTGTCCGCGCTGGTCGGCATTGCCTGTGCGAGGTGGCTGGGGCCGCCGGAGCTGGCTGCCGGGGTTGCGGTCGGTACGGCCATCGGCCTGATGCTGGCCATGCGCTGCCTGCATCCACCCGGGGGTGCCTCAGCACTGATGATGGTGCTCGGCGGCATTACCAACCCGTGGTTTGCCGTGTTTCCCGTGCTGATCAATTCGCTGCTGCTGGCCTGCGCCGGCATGGCTTACAACCACGCCACGAGGCGCCCTTATCCGCACCCGCAGCGGGCGGCGCCCACCGACACGGGCAAGCCACCGCAGGTGCGTGATGCGGAAGCCGATCTCGATGCGGTGCTGGCGCGCTACAACCAGGTGCTGGACGTCAGCCGCGATGACCTGCAGACCCTCATGGAGCAGATGAAGTGGCAGGCCTACCAGCGCAAGCTGGCCGGTGTGCGTTGTGCGGACATCATGTCGCGCGACCTGGTCACGGTCACCCACAGCACCTCGCTGGAGGACGCGTGGTCGCTGCTGCGCGAGCGCCGCATCAAGTCGCTGCCGGTGGTGGACGCGGATTTCCGCATCGTGGGCATCGTCACGCTGGCCGACTTCATGCGTGCGGCGGAGTTGCAGGGCCAGGGTTACCAGGGCATGGACGCCCGGCTGCGCAAGTTGCTGGGAGCCCTCGGCCCCACGGGCAAGCCGCCGGTGGTCGGGCAGATCATGACGCGGCAGGTGCGCGTTGCCGGCATGCACCGCTACCTGGTGGACTTGGTGCCGCTGTTCGGCAGCTCCGGCCACCACCACCTGCCCATCATCGGCGACGAAGGCCGGCTGGTCGGCATCATCACCCAGTCTGACATGGTGGCGGCGCTGTTTGAGCCGCCTGCCACGGTTGCCGGGCCCGTTGCATGAACACACCGCAGGAGCAGTTCCAGGCATTCCTTGCGCAGCAACGGGATGAATACCGGCGAACGCTGCCCGACAAGGTTGCCCGCTTGCAGGCCCTGTGGGCGGAGGTGGAGGCCGGCACCGCCACGGCTGCGCTGGGCGAGCTGGAACGCCTGGCGCACACCCTGGCCGGGACGGCCGGAACCATGGGTTTTCGCGAAACAGGGGGGGCCGCCAAATCGCTCGAAGTGCTGCTGAGCGAGGCCGCCGGGCGTGACACGCCGCTGGACCCGGCGCAATGCGCGGACATCGCCCAGGCCTTGGCCACGCTGCAGGCCAGCCTGCCCCTTGCCTGAGCAAGTAGACTGGTTGCCGCTACAGACAAGGACATCCCAATGCCCCAACCCCTTGCCCGCATCCTGTATGTGGAAGATGAGCCCGATATCCGCATGGTGGCCCAGATGGCCCTGGAAGCCGTTGGCGGCCTGATCGTCATCGCCTGCGCTTCCGGCAGCGAGGCGCTGGCCGCCGCGCCGGCCGCCGCCGCCGACCTGTTGCTGCTCGACGTGATGATGCCGGGCATGGACGGCCCCAGCACCCTGAAGGCCTTGCGTGAGCTGCCGGCCACGGCGCATACGCCGGTGATTTTCATGACCGCCAAAGTGCAGGCCACCGAGGTGGCGCAGTACCGGGCGCTGGGCGCCATCGACGTGATCCACAAACCCTTCGATCCCATGGAACTGTCGGCCCA
>CBFGNA010000045.1:0-10699 GCA_965650045.1 uncultured Polaromonas sp. | reverse complement strand
GCGCCCAGCCGGTCATGCGGAAAGTCTTGGAGATTTCACCGCGGCAAGTGCCGTCGTTGCGGGAGGATCCGCAGACCAGCAGGACGCGCGACGGCGTGGCCGGGTCTTTCCACGCGGCGGCGGCTTTCTCGATGCGGTGTTTGGTTTCCAGCCACTCCACGGACAGGTCGTAATCCGGGTCGGCATAAGCCTCCCCGGCCTTGCGCGTGACCGGCGCCTTGCGGCCTTGCTGGTAGGCCTCCCAGGCAATCTGCTCGACCCGCGAGATGGCTTCGTCCTCGGCGCGAAAAGCCGGGTCCATGAAGGACTGCATGAAACGTTCATGGAAGCTGCTGCGCGACAAAACGGCTGGCGCCTGGCCTTTTCGGATATCGGTCATGGCCCCAGTGTAGGCAGGCCATCGTGCGCCGCGCCATGGTTTGGGCATCGTCCTACGCGGCTTCCGGAAAACCGCCAACCCATCGCAGTAGGCCTGAAACGCTACTTAATTGATAGCTGCTCACCCTTGCTACACAAGGGCTACAGCCATTATTTCCATAAATTTCAGGACTGCAGTGCGTCCCAGACCCGGGCGGGGCTCAAAGGCATCTGCAGCCGTGGCGACTGGTCCGCGCGGCCGGCCCGGGCCAACGTATCGGCCACGGCATTGACCACGGTGGGGCCGGCACCAATCGTGCCGAGTTCGCCCACACCCTTGACGCCCAGCGGATTGTTCAGGCAAGGCGTGCTTGGGTCCATCTCGGTTCGGAAAGCCGGCGTGTCGGCCGCGCGCGGTGCGGTGTAGTCCATCAGGCTGCCGGTCACCGGCTGGCCGGTTTCGGGGTCGTACACCAGGTGCTCGAACAGCGCCTGGCCGATGCCCTGCACCGCCCCGCCGTCGAGCTGGCCGCGCACGATCATCGGGTTGACGACGCGGCCCACATCGTTCACCGAGGCATACGCCACCACCGCCACGTGGCCGGTCTGCGGGTCGATCTCGACCTCGCTGATGTGGCAGCCATTGGGCCAGGACGGCCCGCTCACGGCGGTGGTCGAGTCCATGAAGATGCGCTGGTCGCCCTGGCGCGCTGCCAGCGCAAAAATATCGATGGCCAGGTCGGTGCCGGCCACGGTGAACTTGCCGTCGGCGTAAACGATGTCCTGCTCGGCGGCTTCCAGCTCTTTGGCCGCGAGCTGCCTGGCCTTGTCGATGGTGCGCTCGGCACCCACACGCACGGCGGAGCCGCCGGTGAACAGCGAGCGCGAACCGGCACTGCCAAAGCCGTCACCCCGGTCGGTGTCGCCGAGCACGATGCGCACTTTTTCAGGCGGCACGCCGAAAGCATCGACCACCAGCTGGGTCAGCGAGGTCAGGATGCCCTGCCCCATGGCGTTAACGGCGGAGAACACCTCGATCACGCCGTCGCCGGCGCCGGGCGCGGGGGCCTGGACAGACAGGGTCACACGTTCTTCCAGCGCGTTGCCGCCAGTCCATTCGAGGAAAGTCGAGATGCCCAGCCCGCGCAGCAAGCCGCGCTGCTTGGAGGCCGTCGCGCGCGCTTCAAAGCCAGCCCAGTCCGCCAGCGCCAGCGCCTGGTCCATCACGGACTCGAACTTTCCGCTGTCATACACCTGGCCCATGGGATTTTTGTACGGCATTTGCGCGGGCTGGATGAAATTGCGGCGGCGCAGCGCGATGCGGTCGATGCCGGTCTGGCGCGCCGCTTCGTCCATCAGCCGCTCCATGATGAAGATGGCCTCTGGCCGGCCGGCGCCCCGGTAGGCGCTGGTGGGCGCGGTATTGGTCATTACTGCGCGGAAATGAAAATCGATGGTCTGGATGTCGTACACGCTGGTCTGCACCCAGGGCCCGATCAGCAACTGGATGGCCGCACCGGCGCCGGTCGGGTAGGCGCCCACATTGGCCAGCGAAGCCAGCCGCAGGGCCAGGATTTTTCCGCTGTCGTCGAGCGCCAGTTCGGCATGGCTTTGCAGGTCGCGGCCATGCGTGGCAGAGACAAACTCCTCGCTGCGATCAGCCACCCACTTGACGTTGCGCTGGAGGCTGCGTGCGCAAAAGGCCACGGCCACGTCCTCGGGGTAAACGCCGGTTTTCATGCCAAAACCGCCACCGACATCGCCCACCACCACGCGCACCGCTTCCTTGGGGATGCCTATCGCGTCGCAGACCGAGTTGCGAACGCCCGAGGGCATTTGTGTGCTCATGCGAATGGTCAGGCGCTGCGAAGCAGCGTCGAAGCCGGCCAGCACCGAACGCGGCTCCAGGCTCAGGGCCGCCAGGCGCTGGTTGACGATGTCGAGCTTGACGATGTGGCGGGCTGCCGCAAAAGCGGCGGCCGTTGCCGCGGCATCGCCATACCGCGTCTCGGCGGCAATGTTGTCGGGTGCTTCGGGGCACAGCGCCGGCGCGCCGGCGGCGATGGCCTGGTTCACGTCCACCACCATCGGCAGCTCGTCATAGTCCACCACAACCGCTTCAGCGGCGTCGCGCGCCTGGCGCAGGGTTTGGGCCACCACGGCCACGACCGCTTCGCCGACAAACCGCACCCGCTCGTGCGCCAGGGCACGCCGCGGCGGCGTCGCGCAGGGCGATTTGGCGGCCCGCATGAAGCCCCCGATGCCGGGAATCGGCTTGACGCCGGCGGCCACCAGGTCGGCGCCGGTGACGACGGCCAGCACCCCGGGCATGGCGCGTGCCGCGCTGACATCCACCGAGGCAATGCGCGCATGCGGATAAGGCGAACGCACAAAAAACAGATGGGTTTGTTCCTGCAGCGTCACGTCATCGGTGAACTGCCCGGCGCCGGCCAGCAGGGCGTCATCTTCCAGGCGGCGTACCGCCTGGCCGCTGCCGAAACGTGCCGGTTGAACGGCGGTGGCTTGAGAGGCTGTGGGCAAAAGAGTCTCCTTGTCGTGCGCTCGCAGCAACGGCGGGATGGCCGTGTGCGGCATATTGAACGCCACTATAAAGGCATCCCCGACTCGCTGCAGTGTGCCGCCACGCCGCCCAGAGCCCTGCCTTGCGCGGGCCAGCCGCGGATGACCGACAATCGGCGCATGCCTCTACCTCTTCCCCCCAACCGCCGCCACAGCAACAAGGCCAACAACGAGCTGCTGCTCAAGGGTGGCCTGTGCGCCAGCATCGGACTGGCCGTGCTGCTCGCGCCTTACTTCATCCGTTCGCCCGGCATGCAGGGCATTGTGGCCAGTGCCTCGCTGGTCGGCTGGTTTGCGCTGGTGCTTGGCTGCGCTTTCATCGGCCTGTACCTGCGTCGAAAATTCAGCAGCAACCCGAACCGAACCGGCCCGCAGTAGCCGCCCTGCCCGCCAATGGGTGCTGGCTGCGCCCGGCTGCCCTGGTGTTTGGGCCAGTCCCCCGCGGGACTGAACGCGCCGGCAAGCTTCCACAGTTGGCTGGTGTCCTACAGACGTGCAGTGCAATCGCTTGCGACAGCATGCTTCTGCGGGGCAGAAACTGATGACGTGAACCCGATGAACTTTTCAGGCGGTCCCTGGTACGGATCAGCCTCTTCCCCCCACATTGATGAGCTTATGGCATCGAAGGCTTACATCGTCGAAGACAACGACCTGATTCGCGCCAACCTGACGGAGACCCTGACCGAACTGGCGGGAATCCACACCATTGGTTATGCCACCAACGAAGCCGACGCCTGCTTCTGGCTCACCCGCCATCCGGGCGCCTGGGACCTGCTGGTGGTGGATCTGTTTCTTGAACAGGGCACCGGCCTGGGCGTGCTCAGAAAATGCCTGGAACGCTCCGCAGCGCAGCGCGTGGTGGTGCTGTCCAATTACGCCACCGAAGACATCCGCAGCCGCTGCCTGGCGGTCGGCGCAGACGCGGTTTTCGACAAGTCCACCGAGTTGGACCTCTTCATCGACTACTGCACCGCGCAGCACTGAGGCTGCGCGGCCAGTGCAAGCCGCGTCCCTGCCGCGCGCCGTCAGCCGACGGCGACCTCGATGCGGCGCGGCCGCGCTTCTTCTGCCTTGGGAATGCTCAGCCTGAGCACGCCGTTGTCCAGCCTGGCCTCGATCCGCGAGGGATCGAGTTCGCGGCTCAGCGTGAAGCTGCGGCGATACATCGGATTGAGGATCTCGCCATAAATCATGGCCATCTCTGCACCGACCGGGGCCTCGGCGGCACCTTCGATCACCAGGCTTTCGCCGTCCACGTGCACGGCCAGCCGTTCCCTGGACACGCCGGGCAAATCGGCCATCACGGTGAAGCCTGCATCGTCTTCAAAAATGTCCACGGGCGGCAGCACGGTGGTGGCGCGCTCGCCTGCAGCGGCGGCGGGTTCATGGGCGCCGCCCCCTGTTGTCCGGGCAAGATCGCCCGTGTGGCGGTTCCGGATCAAAGCGGTGTCTGTCGTCATCACATACTCCTTGTCGCTGGGGGTGGGTTTATTGGACCTGGATCTGGCGCGGCTTCGATGATTCGCGGCGTGCCACGCTCACGCGCAACAAGCCGTCGCGGTAGTTCGCGCGAATGCGTGTCGGGTCGGCGTCCTCGGGCAGCGGAATCACCCGCCGGAACGTGCCCTGGAAGCGCTCACGCGCATATACCGTCACCTTGTCGCCGGCCGGCGGCGTTTCCTGGCGCTCACCGGCGACCACGAGCAAGCCTTTGTCCACCGTGAGTTCAAGCGCGGCAGGGTCCAGGCCCGGTGCGAGCGCAAGGACTTCGATGGCGTCCGGTGTGGTGCCGACATTGATGACCGGAAAGGTGCTGCGCGGCATCGCCCGGATGCTGCTGGCGCCGCCGGGCTGGAAGGCCCGTTCGACCTCCTGCTGCAGGCGGCTGAGCCCGGCGAAGATGTCGCCGTAAAGGTTCAAACCGTTCATGATGACAATCTCCTTTCTGAAAATCATGAAGCATGCATGGATCAGGGGACATGGCCAAAGCGCGGCCAGGCCCTGACGGCTCCGACATATTGGCGGCGCAAAGGCTTTCAAGGGCCTGCGTGCAAAAATTTTTGCAGGTGGCCCGAAAGCCAGAGGCGCGTGTCAGTCCGCGCGCGGGGGGCGCGGAATTTTCTTGAAACGCACCAGCCGGTCGGTCTCGATCCGGTCTTTCTTGAGCTGCCGCTCGGCATCGAGCGACTGGCCGGCAGCCAGCCAGGCGGCAAATTCTTCCGGGGTTTCCAGCGTGATGCGCCCCAGGGTCGCAGCGCGGAATTCGTGGATCACGATCTCGGCCGCTTTCTGCAGGTTGATGCGGCCCTTGCCCAGCACCGCGCCGCGTTTGCGGCCTATGGCTTCGAGCAGCTGTTCGTCGCTGATGCCCGGCGGCAACTCGACCTTGTAACGCGCCTGCAGTGCCGCCGGATAGTGTTTGATGAGGTAGTCCAGCAGTTCCAGCGCCACCTCTTCCTCGTTGAAGGCGTTGCGACCAATGGCGCCGCTGGCGGCGAGGTTGTAGCCACTTTTCGCGACGATGATGCGCGGCCAGAGCATGCCTGGCGTGTCCCACAGGTAAAAACCGTCGGCCAGCACGATGCGCTGCTCCAGCTTGGTGATGCCGGCTTCGTCGCCGGTTTTGGCCGCACGCTTGCCGGTCAGGGTGTTGATCAGCGTCGATTTGCCGACGTTGGGGATACCGCAAATCAGCACCCGCATCGGCTTGACCATGCTGCCGCGCGTGGGCGCCAGCGCGTGGCAGGCGTCGATCAGCCGCCGCGCCGGCGTGGTGGCGCTGGCATCCAGCTCGATCGCACGCGTGTTGGGCTGGCTGTTGTAGTAATCCAGCCAGGCCGGCGTGCGCGCCGGGTCGGCCAGGTCCTGCTTGTTGAGCACCTTGAGCGCCGGCTTGCCGCCGGTCAACTCGGCCAGCATGGGGTTGGCGCTGGAGCCGGGCAGGCGCGCGTCCAGCAGCTCGATCACCACATCAATTTCCTTGATGCGCTCGCTGATGGCTTTTTTGGTCAGGTGCATGTGACCGGGAAACCACTGGATGGCCATCGGAATCTTCTTTCTTGGTGGGGTGCGGCAGGCGCAGACGAACAGCCGGGGCCGGCGCAGCCCCGATTGTCGCCGACCGCGACCGCCGGCCTCTAAGCGGCGTGCGCCAGGCTGCGGATGCCGAGCCGCTCGGGCGAGACGTATTGCTGGCGGTAAATCTCGAAGGGCATGGAGTCCGCCGCTTCAATCGTTTTCTGCTCGGCCAGCGATTGCCGTGTCAGGGCCTCGAAATGCGCTTGCTGGTCTGCCGAAAACGGCAGGTCCAGCAAAGTCTGCCGGGTGGACAGCGATTGCGCGCGGGCAAACGCCACGAAGGAGCTGTCGTGGTCCCGGATCATGGCGTCGAGCACGCGGGCCGAGGGCAGGCTGTCGGGCTGCTGCAGCGAGGCCTGCGACGCGCGCAAGGCTTGCGCATAGACGCTGCCGCCCTGCGCGGCATCGAGGGCCGCGGCGATGGGTGCGCACTGCGCGACCAGCTCGGCCCCCCAGTCGGTCAGCGACACCTGTTTGCCGCCACGCTCCAGCAGCAGCCCGGGTTCGCGTCCGCGGGCGGCGACGGCGTGCTGGTTGCGCGCCAGCGCGGCGATTTCCTGCGGTGTGTCGGGCGGGCTGTCGGTCAGCAGGCAGTGCAGCAAAAACACATCGAGAAAACGCATGGTGTCGGCCGCAATGCCAACGGGCACAAACGGGTCCAGGTCCATCAGGCGGACCTCGACATATTCAACGCCGCGTTCGCGCAGCGCGTGCAGCGGACGCTCGCCCGGGAAGATCACGCGTTTCGGCCGGATGGTGCCGTAGAACTCGTTTTCGATCTGCAGCAGGCTGGTGGCAAGCTGGTTGTAGTCACCGCCGGGGTTCTGGATGCCGACCGCCTCATACGCCGGGTAGGGCCGGGTCAGCGCATCTTGCAGCGAGGCGCCATAACCGTCGAGGCTGTTGTAGCTGACCTTGAGCGAGGCCTGGGCGTCGCTCTGGTAACCGAGCCGACCCATGCGCAGCGAGGTGCCGTGCGGCATGTACATGGTGCTGTTGCCCAGCGGCTGCAGCTCGTGCTGGCGGCCGGCCACAAAGCTCGAACAGACGGCGGGCGACGCACCGAACAGGTAAAGCAGCAAAAACGCATGGCGGCGGAAATTGCGGATCAGCCCGAAATACTCTTCGCTGGATACGCCAGGCAGCGACCAGTTGTAGTGGATGCCGGAGATGGTCTGCATGCGCCGGCCGTAGCGGTGGCCCAGGCCCATGCGGTAAACGCTTTTGGCGCGCCCGACATTGGACGAGCCGTAGCGGCCCAGCGGAATCGTCTCGTCGGTCGGCAGGCCACAGGGCATGCTGGAGACCCATAGCATCTCGTCGCCGACCGCCTGCATCGCGCGGTAAGTGAACTGGTGGATTTGCGTGAGTTCATCCAGCGCCGCGTCGACGCCGTCGGCCAGGCCGCGATGCGCCGCGGTGACCAGCTCGACCTGCGACTCGCTGAAGTCGGTGGTGATGCTGGGGTGCGTGAGCGCTGACCCCAGCGCGGCGGGATGCGGCGTCAGCGCCAGTGCGCCGCCGGGTTGCGCGCGCAGGCTTTCCTTTTCCAGCCCGCGGCGCATGCCTGTCAGCCTGGCAGGGCCCAACGCCCGGAGGCGGTCGCCCAAAAGCGCATCTTCGCGCGCGTGCAAGCTGCTCATGTTCTCGTTCCCTCTGAATCTGTGGGTGTGCAAGGTATCACAGCCCGGCCTTGTCTGCAGGCGGCGTGCCGGCCCTTTGCAGGCGGTGCCGGCAGCGGGCCAGCGCCGGGTTTTCGGGCGAGGCACGTTTGCTACATTTTTTATAGCTGCTCGCGCCCGCCAAATAAGGGCTGGAGCCTGTTTTGATGCTCAAAATCCGCTCCAGGGCAGGCCGCCGGGCCCGCACTCCCCGTGCACGCGCGGGCGAAAGCCCCTACGCCAGCACGCGCAACAGCCAGCTGTTCATGTCCGCGATCTCTTCCATGCAGACCGAATGTTCCATGGCGTAGTCGTGCCAGTCGACCGGGTAGCCCAGGGCCGTCAGCGCCTCCCGTGTGGCGGTGGCCGCCACCAGCGGCACCACGCCGTCGCGCCGTCCGTGGCCCAGAAACACCGGCAGGCCGTGGTTGGCGGCGCTGCGTTCGGCGGCCAGCGTGTCGGCCAGCGGCAGGTAACCGGACAGGCCGATGATGCCGGCCAATCGTTCGGGGTAACGCAGGCCGGTCATCAGCGCCATGGCGCAGCCCTGCGAGAAGCCGGCGATGACGATGCGGGAAGCCGGGATGCCGCGTGCGATCTCGCCTTCAATCAGGGTACTGATGCTGGCCTGCGTCTTGCGCAGCCCGGCTTCATCCTGGCGCTGCGTCAGGTCGGCGCCGAGGATGTCGTACCAGCCTGGCATCTGGTAGCCGCCGTTGATGGTCACCGGGATCACCGGCGCGTTGGGAAACAGGAAACGCACCGGACCGGCGGCGGCCAGATCCAGTTGCTGGGCAATGGGCACAAAGTCGCTCCCGTCGGCACCCAGGCCATGCATCAGCAGCACGGTGGCGGTCGGGTTGGCGGCTGTTTCTACTTCGATGACGTCAAGAGACATGGCAGGACCAGAAAAATGAGTGGCAAGGGCCGGACCGGGGATTGTGCCTGCTGTCCGGACAGCCGGGGCGCCATGCGGCTGCTAACATCGGCCAGCTTTTGAAGGGACACCCCTGGCTTCCACCCTGCCCGCCTGCCTCGCAGCTCCGCTTGACCGGGCGGCTGCGCTGGCGATGTTCAGCGCCTTGCGCGCGTCCGCACAGGCCTGCGGCGTGGCGCTGCGCGCGCAGCCGCCCGAGCCCGACAGTTGTTGTGGCCGCGGCTGCAACGGCTGCGTGTGGGAAAGTTACCACGCTGCCGCGGCCTGCTGGCAGCAGGAGGCACTGATGCGCCTCGGCATGGCGGCGCCAGCTTGACTTGGCACCGCACTTGCACGACCATCCATCCAACAAGGCACAACAGGCGGCAAGCGACATCCGGTCCGCATTGCTGCCAGGGAATTCACAAGCATGAGACAAGCGATCAACAAGCTGCTGGGCCGCAAACCGGCGGAAAACGCCAAAGCGGCTGCCCCGGCCGCCGCGATGTCCCGCAGTGAGCGCGCGGAGAGCCGCGACAGCCCGCACACCATCGAGGACAACTCCGACAACGCCACACGCCGCCAGCTGGTGCAGATGATGCTGCGCGACGGCCTGCGCAAACACGGCATTCCGGCCGGCTGGGTCGAATGCCGCATCCTCGTGGTCAACAGCCGCAGCCGCGGCCAGGGTCTGTACCTGAACCTGGTGATGCGCCACTGGGACATGTTGCTGCTGACCTACGCCCATGCATTCCAGCAGCAGCTGCTGTCCGCCATCCATGAATTTGAACCGCAGGCCTCGGTGTGGCTGCACGGGATTTCCTGGGAACTCGACGTGGGCGACAGCTGCCCCTACCTGGACATGCCGGATCCGTCGATCTGGCTGGACATCCTGGCGTCGGACAAACCGGCAGGGCGTCCCGGCGCGACAGTGCCCCGGCCACGGGCCAAGCCGGCCGCCCCGCCCGAATTCACGCCCATGCCGGTATCGGCTGCGGCTGCGCCTGCCCCGGTGGCGATGGCCGAATCCGCACCAACGGCGGCGGTGGCCCCGGCGGCCCCGGCCGGGGGCGAGGAAGATGCCGACGTACTGCGCGATCTGGAACGCATGTTTGCCATCCGCGACGCCAACATCAAGCAGCAGGCTTTCGCCGACACCGCGCCGGTGGATTTTCAGAACACCGAGCCCACGCAGCGCTCCTGAGGGCGGCTAACGCTGCAGCGACGCCAGTTGCCCGGCCAGCCCGGCCTGCGCATTCAATTCGTCATACCAGAGCCGGTAACCAGCATCGCTGGGGTGCAGGCCGTCTTTGGCATTCAATTCATCGGGGCGCTGGGCAAAAGGATCCTCCTGCTTTTCCTTGAACAGCCTGACGTACAGCGCGCCGTTGTCAGCGGCGATTTGCCGCACAAAACCATGCAGGGTTCGGGAGCGCGCCGTCATCAGCCAGGACAGGGGCGGAAAAAAGAAGGGGGCGCTGCCGACATTGCCTGAAGGCATGAACACCACCAGCCGGGCCTGGGTGCGGGCCAGCGCCGCCACCTGCGCGATCTGCGCCTCCAGCGCGGCATCCGGCGTGAGGCGGATCACGTCGTTGCCGCCCCCCAGCACCAGGATGGCGTCAAAACGCTCGCCGCCGGCGGCTTCAAGCTGCTGCACGATGTCCGCAAACTTCGCACCGTCGGCCGCACGGTTGACCACCCTGAGCCGCGGGTGGTCGCGCGCGATCAGCCCGGGCAAACTGGCGTCCGGCGTGGAAGCGCCGGTGCCCACGGCCGTGCTGTCGCCCACGACCAGCAGGCTGGCGCCCGCGTTCGGTGGCGACACCTGGAAGGCTTCGCTTTGCCGGGCCAGTTCAACCGACTGCCGGATGCGCCAGGCGGCGCAGCCCGAAGTGGTCAGGACCGCCAGCGCGGCGATCAGCGAGACGGCGCCGAGTACGGAAGGACGGTGGCGCTTCATGTCAGCGGTTCAGCCAGGTGATGCTCAGTTGCAGGACGGTGGCGAACCCGACCCACGCCAGATAGGCAAGGTTGAACAGAGCCACAAAGCGCACTCGGCGCCAGATCTCGGCCAGGGCCCACACCAGGGTCGCCAGCAACAGCA
>CBFGNA010000044.1:0-10738 GCA_965650045.1 uncultured Polaromonas sp. | reverse complement strand
CGCGGGCTGCGTGGTGGCCGGTGATGTCGCCAGCTTGCGACGCGCGTCGCGGCTGGTGTCCGGCGGGCCGGCGTCGGCGCTGCCGGTGGTGCAACTGGCCGGCCTGGAGAGCTGGCCCGGCTTGCCGCCGCGCAGCATTGGCGTGCTGCAGACCTGCGAACTGCCTGAGCCGCCTGCGTATGGCCAGGTCAGCGCGGCGGCCGGCAAGGCCGCCGCCGCCAGTATTGTCTGGGCGGCGCGCGCGGTGCTGGCCGGTCAGGCGGCAGCCATGGTGACCGCGCCCATCCACAAGGAGGCGCTGGCCCAGGCCGGCGCCGAATTTGCAGGCTTCCCCGGGCACACGGAGCTGCTGCAGGCCGAAGCGGCCGCTTTCACCGGCCAGGCGCTGGCCGACATGCCGGTGCGGATGATGCTGGCCAACGACGAGCTCAAAACGGTGCTGGTCAGCATTCATCTTTCGCTGCGTGAGGCGCTGGACGCCGTGACCCTGGACCGGGTGCTGCAAACCCTGCAGATCACGCACCGGTCGGTACGCAGCGCGTCGGGCGGCGCGCCACGCATCGCGGTGGCGGGCCTCAATCCGCATGCCGGCGAAGGGGGCCTGTTCGGCCGGGAAGAAATCGACATCATTGCGCCGGCCATCGCCGCGGCCCGGGCCCAGGGCCTGGACGTGAGCGGCCCCTTCGCGCCCGACACCGTGTTCATGCGCGCGCGCGCGCCCGCTGGGCAAGCCGGCGAGTTCGATGTGGTGGTGGCGATGTACCACGACCAGGGTTTGATCCCGGTCAAATACCTGGGCGTGGAGCAGGGCGTCAACGTCACCCTGGGCTTGCCGCTGGTGCGCACCAGCCCCGACCATGGCACTGCTTTTGACATCGCCGGGACCGGCAAGGCGGACCCGTCCAGCCTGATCGCCGCCGTGCGCATGGCGCGCCGGCTGGCAGCATGAATCCGCTGGTCAAGTGCCAAAAAGGCCTCTAGCCCCCGTGTGACGGACGTCAGTAGCTATGAAATAAGTAGCAAACCCTGTGTCTTTGGAAGCGGGTGCCGCGCGACCGGCTTTGCCGGCGTGCAGGCGCCGCCCCTGGAAGGAGGAAGGCGCTACACGCAGTGAGCGTCCGACAGGTGAACCTATTTCTTCAGGCTGTCGCGAATCTCGCGCAGCAGCATCACATCTTCCGGCGTGGCGGCCGGCGCCGGGGGCGCGGCAGGCGCTTCACGTTTGAGGCGGTTGATCTGCTTGACCATCAGGAAAATGATGAAGGCCAGGATGGCGAAATTGACCGCCACGGTGATGAAATTGCCATAGGCAAACACTGGGACCCCGGCTTTCTTCAACGCGTCCAGCGTCATGGCGGTACCCGGCGGCACGCTGCCCAGGACCACGAAGAAGTTGGAAAAATCCAGCTTGCCGATCACCGCACCGACCAGCGGCAGGATCAGGTCGCTGACCACGGAGTCCACAATCTTTGAGAAAGCCGCGCCAATGATCACGCCGACGGCCAGATCGACCACATTGCCCTTGATCGCAAATTCCTTGAATTCCTTCATCATTCCCATGGTGTGCTCCTGTGAGGTTGCCAAAATCAGGGCCCGCACCATGGCGCAAGCCGCAAAGCCGGATTATCGTTGTTGCGTCTGCCTGTGTGGCGATTTCGCCAGCGTGCGGGGTGAGGCAGGCAGCGGTTTTCCGCTGAGCCACGCTGCGGGCGAGCAACTTGAAATCGCCCGTCGCGCTCCGTTACAATCCCGGGTTGACCCCAACACGCCATTTTTCAAGTTTTTCAAGCCTGTTCTTGTAGGACACCCATGACCGAAGCAAGCCTCCAGGCGCCGCTCAGCGCGCCCATCGACAAAGACAAAAGAAACTGGATCATCGCGACCTGCGCCGCAGGCGGCGCAGGTGCGGCAGCCGTTGCTGTGCCTTTTGTGAGCACCTTTCAGCCTTCCGAACGCGCCAAGGCCGCCGGTGCGGCGGTCGAGGTCGATATCTCGGCCCTGAAACCCGGTGAGAAACTGACCGTCGAGTGGCGTGGCAAGCCGGTGTGGATCGTCAAGCGCACGCCCGAGCAGCTGGCCGCGCTGCCCAAGCACGATGCCGAGTTGGCCGATCCCAAGTCCGAGCGCAAGCCGGGCGAGCTCACACCCGAGTACGCACGCAACGAAGGCCGTTCGATCAAGCCCGAGATTTTTGTGGCTGTCGGCATCTGCTCGCACCTGGGCTGCTCGCCGTCGGACAGATTCCAGTCCGGCGCGCAACCCTCGTTGCCGGATGACTGGGCCGGCGGCTTTCTGTGCCCCTGCCACGGCTCGACCTTTGACATGGCCGGCCGCGTTTATAAAAACAAGCCGGCCCCGGACAACCTCGAAGTGCCGCCCCACACGTACCTGTCAGACGCCAAGCTGCTGATTGGTGAGGACAAAAAAGCCTGAAGCTTTGCTGGACCGGCGGGCCGCGGTGCGCGCTCGCCCAGGTCCTTCACCGACTAGCAAATAGGATCCCTTATGGCTGAATTCAAAGAACTATCCCCCGAAGCGCCGGCTGCTGCCAAGTTGATGAACTGGGTTGACAACCGCTTTCCCGCCAGCAAGCTCTACAAAGAGCACATGAGCGAGTATTACGCGCCGAAGAACTTCAACTTCTGGTACATCTTCGGCTCACTGGCGCTGCTGGTGCTGGTCATCCAGATCGTCACCGGCATTTTTCTGACCATGCATTACAAGCCGGATGCCGCGCTGGCTTTCGGTTCGGTGGAATACATCATGCGTGATGTGCCCTGGGGCTGGCTGGTGCGCTACATGCACTCGACCGGCGCGTCGGCATTTTTCGTGGTGGTTTACCTGCACATGTTCCGCGGCCTGCTGTACGGCAGCTACCGCAAGCCGCGCGAGCTGATCTGGATTTTCGGCTGCGCGATTTTCCTGTGCCTGATGGCTGAAGCCTTCATGGGCTACCTGCTGCCCTGGGGCCAGATGAGCTACTGGGGCGCCCAGGTGATCGTCAACCTGTTTGCCGCGATTCCCTTCATCGGCCCGGACCTTGCGCTGCTGATCCGCGGTGATTATGTGGTCGGTGATGCGACCCTGAACCGTTTCTTCGCCTTCCACGTGATCGCCGTGCCGCTGGTGCTGCTGGGCCTGGTGGTGGCTCACCTGATCGCGCTGCACGAAGTCGGCTCCAACAACCCTGACGGCGTCGAGATCAAGAAGTACAAGGACGCCACCGGCAAGCCGCTGGACGGCATCGCTTTCCATCCTTACTACACCGTGCATGACATCTTCGGCGTGAGCATCTTTCTGATGATCTTTTCGGCGATTGTGTTTTTCGCGCCGGAGGCCGGTGGTTACTTCCTCGAATACAACAACTTCATTCCGGCCGATTCGTTGAAGACGCCTTCGCACATTGCGCCGGTCTGGTATTTCACCCCTTATTACTCCATGCTGCGCGCCATCACCAGCGAGATGATGTATGCGCTGATCGCCTGTGTGCTGGCTGGTGCCGTGCTGGGTGTGCTCAAGGCAAAAATTGCCAGCCTGTTCAAGGCCGTCATTGTGGCCGCGGCCGTGCTTGTCATCGCTGCCATGCTGATGATCGACGCCAAGTTCTGGGGTGTGGTGGTCATGGGCGGCGCCGTCATCATCCTGTTCTTCCTGCCCTGGCTGGACCACAGCCCGGTCAAGTCAATCCGTTACCGTCCCGACTGGCACAAATACCTCTACGGGATTTTTGTGATCGTTTTCGTGGTGCTTGGTTATCTCGGCATCAAGCCGCCGTCGCCCATCAATGAGCGCGTGTCCCAGGTCGGAACCCTGTTTTATTTCGGTTTCTTCCTGCTGATGCCGTGGTGGAGCCGTCTCGGGACCTTCAAGACGCCCCCTGATCGCGTGACTTTTGCTGCCCACTGAGCCGGAGATCCTCACCATGATGAAAACATTGAAAAAACTGGCTATGGGCGCGGTCGCAGTGATGGCCCTGGCTGTGGGCAACGGCGCTTTTGCAGCCAGCGAAGGCATCACCTGGGACAAGGCCCCGAACAAGACCAACGACCTGGGTGCGTTGCAAAACGGTGCCAAGCTGTTTGTCAACTACTGCCTGAACTGCCATTCGGCAGCGTTCATGCGTTACAACCGCCTGAAGGACATCGGCCTGACCGACCAGCAGATCAAGGACAACATGCTGTTCCCGACCGAAAAGGTTGGCGAGACCATGAAGGCGGCCATCGATCCGAAGCAGGCCAAAGACTGGTTTGGCGGCAACCCGCCCGACCTGAGCGTGATCGCGCGCTCGCGCGCAGGCCACGGGGGCACCGGTGCCGACTACCTGTACACCTACATGCGCACGTTCTACCGCGACGACACCAAGGCCACCGGCTGGAACAATCTCGCGTTCCCGAACGTGGCCATGCCCCACGTCCTGTGGGAACTCTCGGGCGAACGCAAGCCGATCTTTGAAGAAAAAGAAGAGCACGGCCACCATGTGGCGGTCTTCAAGGGCTGGCAGCAGGTCACACCCGGAACCATGACACCCTTGCAGTATGACCAGGCCATCGCCGATCTGGTGGGCTACATGCAATGGATGGCCGAGCCCGCACAGAACACCCGCGTGCGGGTCGGCGTCTGGGTGCTGCTCTTTCTGCTGATGTTCACCTTCATCGCCTGGCGCCTCAACGCTGCGTTCTGGAAAGACATCAAGTAAACAGTTTTCGCCGGAACGTGTTTTCCGGCACCTTCTGGAGTGGATACCTTCACCGTATCCACTCCTTTGCATTTAGGAGTTCGCAATCATGATGGTCCTTTATTCAGGCACGACCTGCCCGTTCTCGCACCGCTGCCGTTTTGTGCTGTTTGAAAAAGGCATGGATTTCGAAATCCGCGACGTCGACTTGTACAACAAGCCCGAAGACATCAACGTCATGAATCCCTACGGACAGGTGCCCATCCTGGTCGAGCGCGACCTGATCCTGTACGAGTCCAACATCATCAACGAGTACATCGACGAGCGTTTCCCGCACCCGCAACTCATGCCGGGCGACCCCGTGGACCGCGCACGGGTGCGGCTGTTCCTGCTCAACTTCGAAAAAGAACTTTTCGTGCATGTCAGCACGCTGGAAGCCCGGGCTTCCAAAGGCAACGAAAAGGCGCTGGAAAAAGCCCGCTCGCACATCCGTGACCGGCTGACGCAACTGGCCCCGGTGTTCCTGAAAAACAAGTTCATGCTGGGCGACAACTTCTCCATGCTCGATGTGGCGATTGCGCCGCTGCTCTGGCGTCTGGACTACTACGACATTGACCTGTCTAAAAATGCCGCGCCGCTGCTCAAGTACGCCGAGCGCATCTTCTCGCGTCCGGCTTACATTGAAGCGCTGACACCGTCCGAAAAGGTCATGCGCAAGTAATGGCCCCCACGCTCGCCACTGCGTGTGCATCGCTGCCCTCCAAGGGGGCTGTGCTTGCTCGGGGCGGCCAGGCGGAAAATTGCATGGCCCCCGCGCGTGGCACGGCGACCGTTTTTCTGGCCCGGATCTCGCGTGGCTGATTTCATGAATGCCCTGGACGCCACCTCCACGCGCCCGTATCTGATACGGGCGCTGTACGACTGGTGTACCGACAATGGCTTGACGCCTTATGTGGCCGTGGCCGTGGACGAAACCGTTCAGGTGCCACGCGAATACGTCAAAAATGACGAGATCGTGCTCAACATCAGTTTTGACGCGACCAGCTCGCTCAAGCTGGGCAATGACTTCATCGAGTTCAAGGCGCGGTTTGCCGGCAGCGCACGCGAAATCATGGTGCCTGTTGGCCGGGTGATTGCCATCTATGCACGGGAAAATGGCCAGGGCATGGCTTTCCCGCTGGGAACCCCAGGCAGCCCGGTGCAAGCAGAGGATTCCGGGCCTGCTGCGCCTGTGGTGCTGGCGCCGGAGTCGTCTGTCGAGCCCACTGCAGCTCCGGCGTCGGATGCCAAGATCGTACAATTGGTGCCTGCCAACAATCCGGTTCCGGGACGCGAGGACGATCCGGAACCCCCTGAACCTCCCAAGCCTCAGCAGGGCAAAAGGCCTTCGCTCAAACGAGTGAAGTAAACAGTTCAAGTAAACTAGCTTCGTGCCGCTTTAGCTCAGTTGGTAGAGCAACCGCCTTGTAAGCGGTAGGTCGTCAGTTCGAATCCGACAAGCGGCACCATTCAATATCCCGGCGTCGCCACGCCAGCCTCCAGCCCTTGTTGGCTATCAACTCGATAGCATCGCAGGCAGGCTGAGAGCCGTTGGGGACTCAATCTGCCCGGGCGGGACTACTTTCGGGTTATTAGTATCTTCAGCCGAATTGAGGTAACCTTCCAACCTTTGTCGATCAGGCGGGTCTGCATCAGCGGCAGGAGTTGCCGGACTTTGGCGGCAGCGGCGTTGCTGCTGACCAGCAGGCACCAAACGTCGTCGTCAATCGGGCCGGCCTGCACGGCAGGGCGCAAAGCCTCGGGAATCAGGGACTCGATGGCCTTGAGGCGCTGGCTGGATTCCTGGACAAGCCCGGAAAGCCGTGCCAGTGCTGGCGAATTTTCGACAGCCTGGCTGAAGGGAATGGCCCGATGCGGGCGGTGGCTGGAATCCACGGCGGTCAGGTTGGTTCAAGGAGTGGATACGTGCATTTGATTATCACGGATGCGTGGCTCGCCAAAAGCCGCGCCGTTTACCTCAGCGGCACCCGGCTGGTGGTGGTCGGTTTTGTCGCCGCGCTGGCACTGATGCTGGTGGCCGCGGGCATGTACCACTGGGTGTTTCTCAAGGGCGCACGTGAAGGCTGGCCGGTGATCGGTTCACTGGTCAAACTCATGGTGAAAGACGAGTTCGAACAGCGCGACCGTTTCCTGCGGGAAAACCTCGACGTCATGGCCAGGCGGCTCGGGGAAATGCAGGCCAAGATGATGCAGCTGGAGGCACTGGGCGAACGTGTTTCAGGTCTGGCCGGTGTCAATCCCAACGACATCAAGACGCAGCCTGGCCGCGGCGGGGTGCTGGTGACCGGCCGATCCCTCACCATGGAAGAGTTGCAGGCCACACTCGCGGACCTCGACAGATTGACCGATCAGCGCGTGGACCTGATGACCGTGATGGAGTCCCGGCTCTTTGACCAGAAAATCAAAAAGATGATGGTGCCCACGCAGCAGCCCGTACAGGGCGGCATTCTGGGCTCATCCTTCGGCTGGCGCATCGATCCCCTGAATGGCCGCTCCGCCCTGCATACCGGTCTGGACTTTCCGGCCGAGCCCGGCACCGCCATCCTGGCTGCGGCTGGTGGCGTGGTGGTCACGCAGGAGTATCACCCCGCTTACGGCAACATGGTCGAGGTGGACCATGGCAACGACTTGCTGACGCGGTATGCACACGCTTCGCGGGTGCTGGTGAAAAAGGGTGATCTGGTCAAACGCGGCCAGAAAATCGCCGAAGTCGGGACCACCGGGCGCTCCACCGGCCCGCATTTGCACTTCGAGGTGCTGGTTCAGGGCGTCTACCAGGACCCCCAGAAATTCCTCACAGCCGGACAGAAGCTGCCCCAGGCGCCGACGGTGGCTGTGGCGCATCCGCCGGTCGTGCCTTCGGCCCAGATGCCACGCCCGAAGTAGCAATCCGGCAGAGGTAAAATCCCGTTTTGGCGTGCGGTTGAACAAACGGCAAGCGCCCACACCTAGTCGATACTCAATAAGGGATTTCGGCCGCACTGCCAGCTCATCGGAGCTGCCAGCGCGGCCTCGCATTTATGGCTTCCAATATCCTGACAAAAATCTTCGGCAGCCGCAACGACCGCCTGCTCAAAACCTACCGCAAGTCCATCGAGCGCATCAATGCGCTTGAGGCCCCGCTGGAGAAGCTCGACGACATCGAGTTGCGTGCCAAAACCCGGGAATTCATCGACCGCGTGGCTGCGGGCGAAAGCCTGGACTCAATCCTTCCCGAAGCGTTTGCAGTGGTTCGTGAAGGCAGCAAGCGCGTCATGAAAATGCGGCATTTTGATGTGCAGATGCTGGGCGGGATGGCGCTGCACAACGGCAAGATTTCGGAAATGGGCACAGGGGAAGGCAAGACCCTGACCGCGACCCTGCCGGTCTACCTGAATGCACTCACCGGCAAGGGTGTTCATGTGGTGACCGTCAATGACTACCTGGCCAGCCGCGATGCGCGCTGGATGGGCCGGCTTTACAACTTCCTGGGGTTGACCGTGGGCATCAACTTGCCCAACATGCCGCGTGAGGAAAAGCAGGAAGCCTACCGCTGCGACATCACCTACGGTACCAACAACGAGTTCGGCTTTGACTACCTGCGGGACAACATGGTCTACGAGGTGGCCGACCGCGTGCAGCGCGGCCTGAACTACGCCATCGTTGACGAGGTGGACTCGATCCTGATTGACGAGGCCCGCACCCCGCTGATCATCAGCGGCCAGGCCGAAGACCACACCGAAATGTACCTGGCGATGAACAAGGCGATTCCCTTGCTCACGCGCCAGGAAGGCGAAGCCGACCCGCGAACCGGTGAAGGCGTGACCAAGCCTGGCGACTTCACGCTGGACGAAAAAACCCAGCAGGTGTTCCTCACAGAGCAGGGCCACGAGAACGCCGAACGCATCCTGTTCAGCATGGGCCTGATTCCGGAAGGGGCGACGCTGTACGACCCGGCCAATATCTCGCTGATGCACCATCTGTATGCAGCGCTGCGGGCCAACCACCTCTATCACCGCGACCAGCATTACGTGGTGCAGGAAGGCGAGATTGTCATCGTTGACGAGTTCACCGGTCGCCTGATGTCGGGCCGGCGCTGGAGCGAAGGTTTGCACCAGGCGGTGGAGGCCAAGGAGGGCGTTCAGATCCAGGCTGAAAACCAGACCATGGCGTCCATCACCTTCCAGAACTACTTTCGCCTCTACGGCAAGCTGTCGGGGATGACCGGCACGGCCGACACCGAAGCGTATGAATTCCAGGAGATTTACGGCCTGGAAACCACGGTGATTCCGCCGAACCGTCCGAGCCGTCGCGACGACCAGCTGGACCGCGTGTACAAAACCACACGCGAAAAATACGAGGCGGCCATCAAGGACATCCGAGAGTGCCATGAGCGTGGCCAGCCGGTGTTGGTGGGCACCACCTCGATCGAGAACTCCGAGATCATTGACAAGCTGCTGGACAAGGAAAAACTCCCGCACCAGGTGCTCAACGCCAAGCAGCATGCCCGCGAGGCCGAGATCGTGGCGCAGGCCGGCAGGCCCGGAATGATCACGATTGCCACCAACATGGCCGGACGCGGGACGGACATCGTGCTGGGCGGCAATGTCGAAAAACGCATCGAAATGGTCGAGGCTTCAGAGACCATCCCCCAGGAGGGCAAAGATGTGGAAATCGCCCGCCTGCGTGCGGAATGGGCGCAGGAGCATGAGAAGGTCAAGGCCCTGGGCGGGCTGCGCATCATCGCCACCGAACGCCATGAGTCGCGCCGCATTGACAACCAGTTGCGCGGCCGTTCCGGCCGGCAGGGCGATCCGGGCTCGTCACGTTTCTACCTGAGCCTCGATGATCCGCTGATGCGCATTTTTGCCGGTGACCGTGTGCGCGCCATCATGGAGCGGCTCAAGATGCCCGACGGGGAGGCCATCGAGGCCGGCATCGTGACACGCAGCATCGAGTCGGCCCAACGCAAGGTGGAAGCGCGCAATTTCGATATCCGCAAGCAGCTGCTGGAATACGACGATGTGTCCAATGACCAGCGCAAGGTGATCTACCAGCAACGCAATGACATCATGGATGCGGCCAGCCTGGGCGAACAGATTGCCTCGCTGCGCGAAGGTTGTTTCACCGACCTGGTCCGCCAGTACGTTCCGGCGGAGAGTGTCGAGGAACAGTGGGACCTGCCCGGCCTTGAAAAAGTGCTGCGCGATGAATGGCAGATCGAGGTGTCGCTTCAACAGGAGGTGGAGGCGGCCAGTGCCATCTCCGATGAAGACCTTCTGGAGAAAGTCATTGCGGCGGCTCATGCGTCGTTCGCGGACAAAGTCGCAAAAGTGGGCGAAGAAAACTTCACCCAGTTCGAGCGCGTGGTGCTGCTGCAGAGCATCGACAAACACTGGCGCGATCACCTGAGCGCGCTGGACCACCTGCGCCAGGGCATTCACCTGCGCGGTTATGCCCAGAAGCAGCCCAAGCAGGAATACAAACGCGAGGCTTTCGAGCTGTTCGGCCAGCTGCTGGACAGTGTCAAGAATGAGGTCACGAAAATCCTCATGACCGTGCAGGTGCAGTCGGGCGAACAACTTGGCCAGGCCGCGGAAGAAATGGAAGACCGGGCCGAGCGGATTGCCAACGTCACCTACACGGCGCCGACCGAAACCGGCGAAGTCGAGACCCGGGTGGACGAAGAATCGCAGCGCTACAAGCAGGCCCTGCCTGCCGGCGCCGTGCCCCGTGTCGGCCGCAACGATCCCTGCCCTTGCGGGTCCGGCAAAAAATACAAACTTTGCCACGGCAAGCTGAGCTGAACCCGGCCTGCGGCCCTCATCTGGAGTCTGAAAAAATGGCAGTCAACCTGCTTGCCACGCCCGCGGGCGATCTGCACCCCGTGCCCGGCGTGCGCTGGGGCATCACCGAAGCCGGCATTCGCAAGGCCGGCCGCAAGGACCTGTCGGTGCTGCTGCTCGATGAAGGCGCGTCCGTCGGCGCGGTTTTTACCCAGAACCGTTTCTGCGCCGCGCCTGT
>CBFGNA010000043.1:0-10901 GCA_965650045.1 uncultured Polaromonas sp. | reverse complement strand
CCGGCCCGCCCGGGCTGGACCCCCGGGCGGGGGGGGGGGGGGGGCGGCAAACGCGCCACGCGCCGCCACGCCGGGTGTAGCCGGACCAGCGTCGGTGGCAGTCACCGGACTGTCGGCCACGCCGGAAGCCATAGGCTGGGCCGCTTCCTGTGCGGGTGAAGCCGCGACTGGGGGCGGGTTTGCCGGCGTATTCTCTGCAAGGATGACAGGCGCGGATTCGGCGCCACTTTGAACGGCCATGTTTTGCTGCTGAACAGCGGGCAGCAGGATCAGCACCAAGGCCCCGAGCAGCAAAAGCAGGCCCGCCAGAACCGCAGGACGGGACACCTGTGCCCACAGCGATGGGCCCGGCCCGTCGCTTGGAGACCGGAACGGTGCGTTGATGCTGGTGTGCTGGTAGTCGAGACGGGGTTTGCCGGTCTGCGGCAAGAGCGCCAGCACCTCGGTGCTGTCAATCTTCAGGGTGCGGCAGACGCTGGATGCCAGCGCCCGCACAAAAACCGCATCGGGCAGCAAATCCAGCCGGTCGGCTTCGAGGGCTTCGAGTTTTTTGACCGGCACTTTCAGCGCCACGGCCAGGGCGGCAATATGCAGGCCGGCCGCTTCGCGGGCCTGCCTCAGCAGCGATCCGGCGGTCTGAGGCACGGCCGACGCATCGTCATGCACCAGGTCCTGCTGCGGCAAGGCCGAACCCGGGGCCGACGCGTCCTCGAAATCACTCATTGAAGTCCCCCCGGGCATAAGCGGCAGCCTCACGTGAACCGCCGAAACGTTTTTTAAGCTGATCCGCCAGTTGCGCCATGGCCTCGCGGTTACCCAGACCACGCTCCACCTTGATGCCCAGCCACAAGGTCTCCGCCCTGGCCAGGTCGCTGTTGTTCACGCGGCGAATGTAAAACTGTGCGCGAGCCAGGTCGCCCCGCTGAAAGAGGGCCTTGGACAGGTGGTAGGCCGTGATCGGATTGCCGGCATCCATTTCGTAGGCCTGCAGCAGACTGCGTTCACCTTCGGCGGCCTGGCCTGCGCTGATCTGGCAAATACCCTGGGTCATCCATGTTTTGGGTTGTCCGGTGTATCCGGGCGTCGCGATGGCACGCGCAAACAGGGCGGACGACTCCGGGTAGTTGCCCTGCTGGCACAGAAGCCACCCGTAGTTGTGCATCACGTCGGCGTCGCGCGGGTTCAGCGCCAGCGCGCGGCGAAAGCTCTCGGCGGCCAGCACGTTGTCACCGAGCCGCATGTAAACAAGACCCCGCAGATTGTGGGCGTCTGCATAGGTCGGGTCAGCTGCCAGTGACTGCTTGATCTCGTCAAGGGCCACAGTGGTCTGGCCCTGCTGAAAATAGTTGGCCGCAAGTTCAAGCCGGATCCGCGCACGCTTGCGGCCGTCCGTTTCATCCGATTCGGTCATGACCTCGCTGCGCGCACCGGGCCCGGGCGCGCCCCCCGGATTGGCTGCGCAGCCAGCGACCAGCACGGCCAGCCAGCAGGCGTAAAGCCACATCACGTTGCGGACAAGCTTCATACACCGACCTCCCTGGAGACAACCTTGATGCCCTTGAGCATACCCTGCCGCTGTGACGCCATGCGCTGCTGTACGCCGGTGCGGTCCTGCACATCGCCGGCGAGCTGGCCACAGGCGGCATCGATATCGTCACCGCGGGTCTTGCGCACCGTGGTCACGATGCCGGCGTCCATGAGGATTTGCGCAAAGGCCGCGACCTGCGGCATGCCGGAGCGCTTCAGTCCGGAAGCCGGGAAAGGGTTGAAGGGAATCAGGTTGAACTTGCAGGACAGGCCGCTGACGGCATGTTTGCGCATCAGCGCCACCAGCTGGTTCGCATGTTCGGCCTGGTCGTTGACGCCGTCGAGCATGCAATATTCAAAGGTGATGAAGTCGCGAGGCGCGGCAGCCTGGTAGCGGCTGCAGGCATCAAGCAGTTCCGCAATCGGATATTTTTTATTGAGCGGCACGAGGTTGCTGCGCAGACCGTCCTCCGGCGCATGCAAGGACACCGCCAGGGCCACTGGGCAATCCTGGGCCAGGCGGTCCATCATGGGGACCACGCCCGAGGTCGACACCGTCACGCGCCGGCGCGACAGGCCGTAGGCATGGTCATCCAGCATCACGCGCAGGGCCGGGAGCAACTGCGAATAGTTCTGCAAGGGCTCACCCATGCCCATCATCACGACGTTGGACACCACCCGCTCACTCTTGCCGAGATGCTGGCGCAGGAAATGCTCGGCAAACCAGAGCTGACCGATGATCTCGGCGGTGCTGAGGTTGCGGCTGAAGCCCTGGTGACCCGTGGAGCAGAAGCGGCAACCGACAGCGCAGCCCGCCTGCGAGGAGATGCACAGCGTGCCCCGGTCCGATTCAGGGATAAAAACCGTTTCGATCACATCGCCGGCGCCGACGTCAAACAGCCACTTGATGGTGCCGTCTGCCGAATCGTGGCGCGACACGACCGTGAGGGCGGGAATATGGGCCGACGCAGGAAGCTTGTCGCGCAGGGATTTCGCCAGATCGGTCATCTGGGAAAAATCAGTCGCGCCTTTCTGGTGAATCCAGCGAAAAAGCTGGGTGGCCCGGAAACGTTTTTCCCCAAGCCCCTCGCAAAAAGCCGCCAGCCCTTCCAGATCGAAATCAAGCAGGTTGGCGGTCATTGCGTGAAAGCGCGGGCGTCAAGCACGCGCCGCGAAGGGCCGCCCCGAGCAAGCGACGACCGCCTCGGGCGGCAGTGTCATACGCGAAGCGACAAGCGTGGGGGTCATATCAGCGCGAGTAGATATTCATGCCCGCGAAGAAGAAGCTGATCTCCACCTGGGCAGTTTCGGTCGCGTCGGAGCCGTGCACCGCGTTGGCATCAATGCTGTCGGCGAAGTCGGCGCGGATGGTTCCGGCGGCGGCTTTCTTCGGATCCGTCGCGCCCATCAGGTCGCGGTGTTTCAGGATCGCGTTTTCGCCTTCCAGCGCGGAAATCATCACCGGACCGGAGATCATGAACTCGACCAGATCCTTGAAGAAAGGACGCTCTTTATGCACGGCATAAAAAGCTTCGGCTTCGCCGCGCGACAGGTGCGCCATGCGTGCAGCCACCACTTTCAGGCCGGCGGCCTCGAAACGGGCGTAGATTTGACCGATGACATTTTTTGCCACTGCGTCGGGTTTGATGATGGAGAGGGTGCGTTCGATCGCCATGGGATTTCCTAGGTATGAATTTTCTTGATTTTGGAGATTTATTCAAATTGAATAAAGCCTCTGATTTTAACCTGTCAGCCATCGCCCTGCCGTGCAAAGTGCACACGGGCAGGCAAGGACTCAGCGGTTTCCGCCCCGGTTTCCGCCGCCGTTGCCCCGATTGCCGCCGCGGTTACCACTGCCACCCCGGCGCGGTCCCGGTCCCGGTCCCGCTCCGCCTCCACCCCCGCCGCCGGCCGGTCCATTGCCATTGCCCCCGCGGCGCTGGCCCTGGGCCTGGCGCTGGCGCGTGAAGGTGTCGGCACCGATATAGCCGAAAGACGTTTTCATGGGATCGGGCTGCGCGCCGCCAGGGCCTTTGTCGGACCGGTCGCCGCGCCCGCCACCATCGTCACGGCGCCGCGAACCCTGCGCAGCATTGCCCCCAAAATTTGCGGGTGATCCGGCACGGGAGGGTCCCCCGTTGCCACCGCCAGGCCCACGCCCCTTGCTGCCGCGTCGCCGGTTGCCGTCGCGCGGCGTGTCTTTGCGCGGCATCGGCGGCTGGAACTCATGCGGTCCGGGTTGATCGCCATCGTCGTGGCCAGGGGCCGGTGCCTGCGCCTGGTCAGCCGGCCGGCCAGCGCCCGCATCGGGGCGCCCCCGGCCGCCGCGCGTTTTTTCGTTGCGGCGCGGACCACGCCCCGGGCGCGGGTCACCCCCGCCATCTCCGGAAACGGCCGCGGCTTTCGGCCCGCGTGGATCGGCGCGCGACTCCGAGCGGCCAACCGCGCTGGTGAGGGCCCCGATGTCACGCTCGTCAAGCTCCACAAACGCGCCCCGCTTGAGTCCGCGCGGCAAAACCACGGCGCCGTAACGGATGCGGATCAGCCGGCTGACGGCATGGCCGACGGCCTCGAACATGCGGCGTACTTCGCGGTTCCGGCCCTCGGAAATCGTCACGCGGTACCAGCAATTGGCGCCCTCGCCTCCGCCGGCCTCGATGGTGCTGAATTGCGCCATGCCATCATCGAGCTGCACGCCGTCGAGCAGGCGCTTCTTTTCTTCGTTGTTCAGAGCCCCCAGCACCCGGACCGCGTATTCGCGCTCCAGGCCGAAACGCGGATGCATCAGCTTGTTGGCGAGTTCCCCCGAACTCGTCAGCAGCAGCAGGCCTTCGGTATTCAGGTCCAGTCGCCCCACCGACTGCCACTTGCCCTGAAACAGCTTGGGCAACTTGCGGAACACCGTCGGCCGGTTCTGCGGATCGTCATGCGAAACCACTTCCCCGGAAGGCTTGTGGTAGGCAATCACGCGTGCCGGCGGCGGATCAATGCGGACCCGGATCGGCTTGCCATTGACTTTGACCGTGTCACCGAACTGGATGCGCTGGCCGATGTGCGCTGGCTCGGCATTGACGGAAATTCGCCCCTCGAGGATGAGTTGCTCCATTTCGAGCCGCGAACCCAGCCCCGCCTGCGCCAGCACCTTGTGCAACTTGGGTGTTTCCGGCTGAGGCAGCAACACACGCTTGGGCAGCTCCAGCGCGATGTCTTCCTCGTCGGCATCAAATTTACCCGTCACCACATCGTCAAAACGATTTTCTGCGGCCGCCCCCTGGGGCTGACCATGACCGGGTGAAGCAGCTTCCGAGCCACTGGCAAGCTCGGCACTTGCTATCAAATCAGGAGCTGTCTGCGCCTGTCCGGTGTGGGCTGGAGCCTTGTTTGGCTCTTCAATCTGGGAGGCCGGGACGGCCGCAGCCGGATCGTCGTTGGAGTTCATACGGGTGGCTTCAGGCGTGGGGGTCGGGGGATGTGGGGTCCGGCGGCAACAGGTCCGACACACCTTCCGCATGCGCAGGGCTGGCCGATCCGGACGATTCAACGGCTTCGGGGCTTGCCGAAACCGAGGGGACAGCGGCCTTGGGTTCGATACCGGCTTCATCGCTTTCGGCAAGCAGCGCCGGGGCGTCTTCCAGCACCACAAGCTCATCGGCCCCAGGCGCGCCTGCGAGCCCGAATTCAATCTGCTCCAGCATCGACGCCTGGCCACCGGCGCTGTCCATGGCCGGCAGCTGGTCCAGCGATTCAATCCCCAGGTCATCGAGAAATTGCCGCGTTGTGGCGTACAAGCCGGGCCGTCCCACCGTTTCACGGTGCCCGATGACCTCCACCCAGCCCCGGTCCTCAAGCTGCTTGAGGATCATGCTGTTGATGGTCACGCCACGGATGTCCTCCATGTCGCCACGCGTCACCGGCTGCCGGTAGGCAATGATGGCCAGCGTTTCAAGCGTGGCCCGCGTGTAGCGCGGCGGCTTTTCCGGATGCAGCCGGTCCAGGAACTCGCGCATCTCGGGACGGCTCTGAAAACGCCAGCCAGTGGCCACATGAACCAGCTCCACGCCCCGCGCCGCCCAGTCGTTTTGCAGCTCTTCAAGCAGCAGCTTGAGGGTATCGGCCGTGATTGCCCCGTTGAACAAAACACCCATGTCGCGCACAGGCAAAGGCTGCTGCGCGCAAATGAGTGCCGTTTCGAGGACGCGCTTCGCATCCGTCGTATTCATGGTCTTGGTTCCGAAAATAATCGAGGGTCAGGGCGCCGGGCAGCGCAGTTCACATTCATGCGCAAGCACTTCATCAGGGCGCGCCATGTGCGGGGTAGCAGAAAACTACTGGCTTTGATTGTATCCCAGCCCCACGCCGGCCACGGCCGCGGCAAGGTCCGCTGGCATGGGCGACAGGAACTCCAGCGCCTGCCCTGTGACCGGGTGCTCAAACGCCAGACGGCATGCATGCAAGGCCTGCCGCTCCAGTCCGGCTGTTGGACGGCCGCCATACACTGCGTCGCCCACCAGCGGATGGCCGATGGCGGCCATATGCACACGGATCTGATGGGTGCGGCCGGTTTGCAACCTGCAACGGACCAGGCAAAACCCGCCCCCGCTGGCCAGCCGGAAAATGCCGGTGGAGGCGCTCTTGCCGGAGGTCTTTTCCAGATCGACCACTGCCATGCGCAGGCGGTTGCGCGGATCACGGCCGATGGGCTCCTCCACCTGTCGCGCGGCCGGCCCCTGCCAGTCGCCATGGGCCAGCGCCAGGTATTCACGGGCGACCGTGCGGGCCGCAATCATGGTCACCAGCTGATCCATGACCTGGCGTTTGCGCGCCACCACCATCAGGCCGCTGGTGTCCTTGTCCAGCCGGTGCACGATACCGGCGCGGGGCAGCAAACCGGCCTCGGGGTCACGGCCGAGCAGGCCATTGAGCAGCGTGCCGCTCCAGTTGCCGGGTGCAGGGTGCACCACCAGACCCGCAGGCTTGTTGACCACCATCAAGTGTTCGTCTTCAAAAACGATGTCCAGCGCCATGCTTTCTGGCTTGAATGCCTGACTTTGCGGCGTTGGCTTGAGTTCGATTTGCAGCGCATGACCGGCTTTCACCCGTGCCGACGACTTGGCGAGTGCCGTGCCATCGAGCTGCACGGCCCCGGCTTCGATGAGCTGCTGCAGATAACTGCGGGAAAATTCCGGTACTGCCAGTGCCAGCGCACGGTCCAGGCGCGCACCGTGGCTGCTCGCAGGCACGGTCACGCGGCGCAACTCGAAAGCCGCACCAGCCTCCAGCTCGTCGACGATCTCGTCGGACAGATCCTCTGCGGCATGGGTGCTCGATATAATCAATTTGCTTTGCACAGAATCAGTCATTAACAGGATCAATTGCGATGTTCAACTCGGGCCAATTTCTCTGACCCAGCCCGAGCGGAGTGAGCTCGCGATCTATGCTTGGACGATCGTTGATAACCTCCACAACCTGAGGCTGTTCATCCGGCAGCTAACCATTGCCCACACGGCCCCACTAGCTGACTTCCTGCAGCAATCGGATATCGCTCGCGTGTTGAGGAATCGCATGGACCATCGATCGCAGACAATCTCCAACGAGGCCAAGCGCAAGAAGGCCGACCCAGTCTTTGGCGTTCTATCGTTCATGTCTGCAGAGCTGCCTAATGGCCAGTGGGCCGTGCATCAGATCGCCCTGAGCGGCGCGCACCATGAGCAACAAGCGTTTCCGGTCATAGACACTTGGGCGCGACCTACGGAGAAGACCATTAGCCACGTAAAGCTGGCAGCATTTGGTAAAGCCGTAGAGTTCTCGGACCTTACCGCTGCCGCTTCTAATGCGATAAGTCACATCAGCGAATGGGCGGAGGGAGCCGTTACTGATGCCGTGGGAAGGTATGCTGAAGCGAACGGATTAGATCCAAATGCCGTGCTTGCTGAAGTATCTGGCCTGACGGTGTGCATTTCCGCGCAATTTGCAACCAAAGGTTCACCGTAGCTCCACGGTAGTCACCTGCTGTGCATCTCTGCACTCCAGCTTGGGAAGAGCGCAACCCCGTCATGCAGCGGCGTGCCCCGAATTTCCTTGCTATTTCAGCCTCCATCCCCCATATCAGCGCCATCGTCACCGGCGCATGGACCTTTAGTGGATCCGCTGGCGCCAGAACTTTGGTGACGGACTTCTCTTCTTATCCCCTGCGGTGAGCGGCGAAGTCAGCCCGGAAACTACCTTGCTTGCAAGATGTCCGGGTTCGAGCCAGCACCCGCGCGATATCTCCCTTTATCGCCCGATTGCATTTGTTTGATCCGCTATTCCCCTACGGAATGGCGATTTGCGCGCTGCATTGTTCTGCGCGCCTGCAAGCGCCATTTGGCGCAGAAAGACGTGTCTTTTGAACGACTTTATCTCCCTCGGCCTGCCGACCATTCTCACCGACAGCCTGACTGCCGGCGGCTTCACCGAGCCCACCAAGATCCAGCTCCAGGCGATTCCCAAGCTCCTCGAGGGCAAGGACATGATGGGCATTGCCCAGACCGGCTCGGGCAAGACGGCGGCCTTTGGCCTGCCCATCCTGGCCGGCATTCTCGGCCTCACCGGTCGCCCGCGGCCGCTGACCACCCGCGCCCTCATCCTGGCGCCGACGCGTGAACTGGCCGTCCAGATCGACGAAGCCATCCGCAAATTCGCCGGCTCCAAGATGAAGCTCGATACCGTGCTGCTGCTGGGTGGCGTGTCGCGCTACCACCAGGTCAAGCGCCTCGAGCGCGGTGTCGACATCGTCGTCGCCACGCCCGGTCGCCTCAAGGACCTGATGGACGACGGCAAGATCCGCCTCAACGAAACCCGCTGGCTCGTCCTCGACGAAGCCGACCGGATGCTCGATATGGGCTTCATTGCCCCGGTGCGCCACATCGTCAAGGCGATCGGCATCAAGCGCCACACCATGATGTTCTCGGCCACCATGGCTCCTGAAGTCGCCGATCTCGCCAAGACCCTGCTGCAGGATCCGGTGCGTGTCGATGCCTCGGTTGCCGGCTCCACCGTGGTCAAGATCGACCAGCGCGTGATTCTTTCCGGCGCCAAGGCCAAGCGCGGCGTGCTCAACGAACTGCTGCTCAGCGAAACCGAGAAAATGGAACGCGTGATCATCTTCTCGCGCACCAAGCATGGCGCCGATCGTGTCGCCAAGAATCTCGAGATCGACGGCCACAAGGCTGCCGCCATCCACGGCAACAAGAGCCAGAATGCCCGCCAGGCGGCCCTCAAGGGCTTTGCCACCGGCGACGTACGCATCCTGGTCGCCACCGATATCGCGGCGCGCGGCATCGACGTGCCCGGCATCACCCATGTGGTGAACTACGAGCTGCCCGACGATCCGGAAAACTATGTGCACCGTATCGGCCGCACCGGCCGCAACGGCGCATCGGGCACGGCCATTACCCTGTGCGATGGCACCGAGCGCGGCAAGCTGCGCGACGTGGAGCGCCTGATCCGCCGCACGCTGCCCTATACGGGTGATCTCCATTCCGGCAACGAAACCGGCGTTGTGGAAGCACCGCGCTCGGCCTACAAGAAGCCGTCCGGTGGTCGTCCGGGCCCGCGCTCGGCCAAGAATCCGCGCAAGGACCAGACCGATCGTCGTTCGCCGGCGGAGCGTCGTCCGTTCGCGGAATTCGCCAAGGAGATCGGTGGCAAGAGCCAGCCGCAGCCGCATCACCAGCCGTCGGACACCCCGCGTGCCCGCCCGGCTGCCGAAGGTGGCCGCGGCCGTCCCGATGCTGCGCCACGCACCCGTCCGGTCGAGGGCGCTGCCCCGGCTCGTGGCGTGCGCCGCGATATGGAAACCGGCAAGCCGATGGCTGCCAAGCCGGCCGGCGACAAGACCAAGCAGCGCTGGGGCAAGACGCAGAAGGATGCGGTTCGCTCCGGCGGCCGTTCCAATGCTGACCGTCAGCGCGGTCGCGCATAACTGTCGTACGGAATCGGATAAGAAGAGGGCGGCCCCGGTGGCCGCCCTTTTCGTTTGGAGTGCGCCATGACCTCAATCGCCATCATTGGCCCGGGTGCGATCGGCGGCACGGTCGCCGCCTGGCTGGCGCAGAATCCGGACCTGGGGATTACGGTCTGTGCCCGCACACCGCTCGATGACCTGCGCGTAGAGGTGCCCGGCGGGGTGATTACGGCAAAGCCGACGGTGTTGACCGATCCCGCCGACGCGACGCCGGTCGACTGGGTGCTGGTGGCGACCAAGGCCTATGATGTGGAAGCCACGAGGCCCTGGCTCGATCGGTTGGTCGTGCAGGGCACGCGCGTCGCCATCATCCAGAATGGCGTCGAGCAGGTGCAACTGTTTCAACACCTGGTGCCGGCTGAGCGGCTGGTGCCTGTGATCATCAACCTGCCGGCGGTGCGCAATGCGCCCGGGCGGATCGTGCAGAGTCGACAGGGTTTCATCTGGGTGCCGGCCGGTGACAATGGCGACGCGTTGGTGGCGCTTTTCGCGCATACCGAGATCAGGGCAGTGGCCGACGCCGATTTCGTCTCGCGCGCCTGGATCAAGCTGTGCGGCAATTGCGGCGCCATCGTCCCATCGCTGACGCTGCGGGCCACCGGGCCGGTCTGGAGCGAGGAGCTCGAAGCCATCGTGCGCGGGCTGGCCGAGGAATGCGCCGCGGTGGGGCGCGCCGAAGGCGCCACCATCCCGCAAGCGGTGATCGACGGCGTGGTCGACAATGCACGCAACTCGGCTGAGGGATCGGTGGCAGGTTCGCTGCATGCCGACCGGCTGGCCGGGCACAGGATGGAAGTCGACGCCCGCAATGGCGTCATCGTGCGGCTCGGGGAGAAGCACGGAATACCGACCCCGATGAACAGGATGCTGGTGACCCTGCTGGCCGCGTCCGGGAGCCCGTGGGTGGGGCACTAATTCCCGGACTCAGATCAACCACGCCGGTGTGGGGCTGTGGGCAGCTACAGCCCCTTGACCGGTGGGGTCATCTTAGTGCGATCGGCTGAACCGCTCGGACCACCCTGGCTGCCATCGGGCGGCGGGCCGCCTGCCGGGCGATTGCCGCCGCCCATCGAAAAGCCCACGGCCGATTGTGCCGTCGGATCGACGCCGACGATTATGGCGACGAGGTATTCCTCTTCCAGTTCCTTGACGAAGGCGAAGGCGGCGCGGGTGGACTGCGTGGCGATACCGTCATTGGCGTTGAGCGTGTCGCGCGTGCCGGCACGATCATTGTAGGGCGCCACGTTGGCGTAGATGTACTCGCTCAGCGCATCGGGGAAGAATATCTGGCCGGTGAGGATATTGGTCTCGTCAAGGAAGACCTTGAAATGCACATGCGTGGTGCGGCCGCGATACCAACTGGGATAGA
>CBFGNA010000042.1:0-10977 GCA_965650045.1 uncultured Polaromonas sp. | reverse complement strand
CCAAGTCCGACCATGTGGTGATTGCCGGCCATGACGGCGGCACCGGCGCGTCGCCCTGGTCGTCCATCAAACATGCCGGTTCGCCCTGGGAAATCGGCCTGGCCGAAACCCAGCAAACCCTGGTGCTCAACCGCCTGCGGGGCCGCATCCGGGTGCAGGCCGACGGGCAGATGAAAACTGGCCGCGACGTCGTGATCGGTGCGCTGCTCGGTGCCGACGAGTTCGGTTTTGCGACCGCGCCGCTGGTGGTCGAAGGCTGCATCATGATGCGCAAGTGCCACCTGAACACCTGCCCGGTGGGCGTGGCCACGCAGGATCCGGTGCTGCGCCAGAAGTTCAGCGGCAAGCCCGAGCATGTCGTCAACTACTTCTTCTTTGTCGCCGAGGAAGCGCGCCAGTTGATGGCGCAGCTCGGCATACGCACTTTCGACGAATTGATCGGCCGTGCCGACCTGCTCGACACCCAGAAGGGGATTGAACACTGGAAGGCCGGCGGCCTGGATTTCTCCCGCCTGTTCTACCAGCCCCATGTGCCGGCCGATGTGCCGCGCCTGCATGTGATGAACCAGGACCACGCGCTGGAAAAGGCGCTGGACGTGCGTCTGATCGAAAAATCAAAAGCGGCGCTCGAAAAGGGCGAAAAAGTCCAGTTCATTGAAGTGGCCCGCAACGTGAACCGCACGGTGGGCGCGATGCTGTCGGGTGAACTGACCCGGCGCCATCCGGAAGGGCTGCCTGACGACACCCTGCGCATCCAGCTGGAGGGCACGGGTGGCCAGTCCTTTGGCGCCTTCCTGGCCAAGGGCATCACCATGTACCTGATCGGTGACGCCAACGACTACACCGGCAAGGGCCTGTCTGGCGGCCGCATTGTGGTGCGCCCGAGCATCGACTTCCGCGGCGAAGCCGTGAAGAACACCATCGTCGGCAACACCGTGCTGTATGGCGCGACCACTGGCGAGGCCTTCTTCAGCGGTGTGGCCGGCGAACGGTTCGCAGTGCGCCTTTCGGGCGCGACCGCGGTTGTTGAAGGCACCGGCGACCACGGCTGCGAATACATGACCGGCGGCACGGTCGCCGTGCTGGGCAAAACCGGGCGCAACTTTGCAGCCGGCATGAGCGGCGGCGTGGCCTATGTGTACGACGAGGACGGGCAGTTTGCCAAGCGCTGCAACACCGCCATGGTGTCGCTGGAAAAAGTGCAACCCGCGGCCCAGCAGGAAGCTGGCGGTGACCAGGGCCTCTGGCACGGTGGGCTCACCGATGAGGCGCAACTGCGCAAACTGCTGGAAGACCACAACCGCTGGACCGGCAGCAAACGCGCCCGTGAACTGCTGGACAACTGGGCCGAAGCGCGGGGCAAGTTCGTCAAGGTGTTCCCGCTGGAATACAAACGTGCGCTGGGCGAAATGGCGGCCAAAAAAGCGGCCGCCCCCGCCAAAGCGGCCGGCAAGCCGGCGGCCAAATCCGCCAAAGCCGCAGCCTGACCACAAGAAGTATCTGGAGTAGCCTCATGGGAAAAATCACCGGTTTCATGGAATACGAACGCATCGAGGAGGGTTACAAACCTGTCCCCGAGCGCCTGAAGAACTACAAGGAGTTCGTGATCGGGCTTGACGACGCGCAAGCCAACAAACAGGCGGCGCGGTGTATGGATTGCGGCACGCCGTTCTGCAACAGCGGCTGTCCGGTCAACAACATCATTCCGGATTTCAACGACATGGTGTTTCGCGCCGACTGGAAAAGCGCCATCGACACCCTGCACAGCACCAACAACTTCCCGGAGTTCACCGGCCGCATCTGCCCCGCGCCCTGCGAGGCGGCCTGCACGCTCAACGTGAATGACGACGCGGTGGGCATCAAGTCCATCGAACACGCCATCATCGACCGGGCTTGGGCCGAAGGCTGGGTGACGCCGCAGCCGCCGCAGCACAAGACCGGCAAAAAAGTGGCGGTGGTGGGTTCCGGCCCGGCCGGCATGGCCGCTGCGCAGCAGCTCGCGCGTGTGGGCCACGACGTGACCCTGTTTGAAAAGAATGACCGCGTTGGCGGGCTGCTGCGTTACGGCATTCCCGACTTCAAGATGGAAAAAGTCCACATCGACCGGCGTGTCGCGCAAATGCAGGCCGAAGGCGTGACCTTCCGCACCGGCGTATTGGTCGGCAAGGCGCAGGACCCGCTCGGCAAGGACTCCAAGGTGACCAACTGGGCCAGGGAAACCATCACGCCCGAGCAGTTGCAAAAGGATTTTGATGCGGTGCTGCTCACGGGCGGTGCCGAGCAGTCGCGTGACCTGCCGGTGCCGGGCCGCGAGCTGGCCGGTGTGCATTTCGCGATGGAGTTCCTGCCGCAGCAAAACAAGGTCAATGCTGGCGACAAGGTCAAGGACCAGCTGCGCGCCGACGGCAAACATGTGATCGTCATCGGCGGCGGCGACACCGGCTCCGACTGTGTGGGCACCAGCAACCGCCACGGCGCGGCCAGCGTCACCCAGTTTGAGCTCATGCCGCAACCGCCCGAGGAAGAAAACCGGCCCATGACCTGGCCGTACTGGCCGATCAAGCTGCGCACCTCCTCGTCCCACGAAGAGGGTTGCGAGCGCGAGTTCGCCATTTCGACCAAGGCGCTGATCGGGGAAGGGGGCAAGGTCACCGGGCTGAAAACCGTGCGCGTCGAGTGGAAAGACGGGAAGATGCAGGAAGTGGCGGGCTCGGAGCAGACGCTAAAGGCCGATCTGGTGCTGCTGGCCATGGGTTTTGTGGCACCTGTGTCCGCCGTGCTGGATGCTTTCGGCATCGAAAAGGATGGCCGCGGCAACGCCAAGGCAAGCACCGATTTTTCGGGTGGTTACGCGACCAATGTGCCCAAGGTGTTCGCAGCCGGCGATATCCGCCGCGGGCAAAGCCTGGTGGTGTGGGCGATTCGCGAGGGCCGGCAGGCCGCGCGCGCTGTCGATGAATTCCTGATGGGTTACAGCGACCTGCCGCGCTGAAACGCGCAGGCCCACGAAATCGCCCGGGGCGACTGACGAACGCGGGTAGGACGCGAGGGCTTCCCGGCCGCGGTCGGTGAACACGTCTCGTCAGGGCGCACCGCCGGCCAGAGGGTTGCTATTGAATTAATAGCTGCTTACCCTTGCTCCGTAAGGGCTAGAGCCCGATTGTCTATAAATGTCCGGCCCCTCCGCTGTGAAGCATGGCGGATGAGCGTGGCGGCAAGGGCGCGACCCCCATGTTCATGGGGTGATTTTGCAGGGATATGCCGGGGGTGCCGGCTGTCCGTTCAGGGCAAACCCTTTATCATCGAGGCATTGCAATCGAGGCCGACCCGACACCTGCGACGGCTTTTCCCTTCCCCCCCATGTCCGACACTGCGCCACTTCCACTGGTTGAATTCCAGGATGTCACCTTTGCCTATCCAGGTGCCAAAGGCGACCGTGTCATTCTGGATGAGGTCACGCTGACGGTGCCGCGTGGCAAGGTGACGGCGCTGATGGGCGCATCGGGCGGCGGAAAAACGACCGTGCTGCGCCTGATCGGCGGCCAGCAAAGGGCGAACCGGGGCAAGGTGCTGTTTGATGGCCGTGACATGGGCGGCCTGAGCCAGGCCGACCTGTACAAGGCGCGGCGCCGCATGGGCATGTTGTTCCAGTTCGGTGCCCTGTTCACCGATCTCAACGTGTTCGACAACGTGGCTTTTCCCTTGCGCGAACACACGGCGCTCACCGAAGAGTTGATTCGCGACATCGTGCTCATGAAACTCAACGCGGTTGGCCTGCGTGGTGCCCGCGACCTCATGCCCAGCGAGATTTCCGGCGGCATGGCCAGGCGGGTGGCACTGGCGCGCGCCATCGTGCTGGACCCGGAACTCATCATGTACGACGAGCCCTTTGCCGGGCTGGACCCGATTTCGCTGGGCACCGCCGCCCAGTTGATACGCCAGCTCAATGACACGCTGGGCATCACCAGCATTGTGGTGTCGCATGATCTGGAAGAGACTTTTCGCATCGCCGACAAGGTCATCATCCTGGCCAATGGTGGCATCGCGGCCCAGGGCACACCCGACGAAGTGCGCCATTCCACCGATCCGCTGGTGCACCAGTTTGTCAATGCGCTGGCGGAGGGGCCGGTGCAGTTTCATTACCCGGGCCCGGACGAGGCTGCGGATTTCGGCGTGGTGCCCGTCACCGGCCGGGGAAGGCGATCATGAACCGGCTGGGCGCTTTGGTGGCCGATCTTGGCTTTGCCACGCGCAGCAAGCTCAACGAGCTGGGCTACGGCGCGCGCATGATGCTGCGCCTGCTGGCGCTCACCGGCCCGGCGTTCCGCCGCTTTGGCCTGATCCGGGACCAGATCCTGTTTCTCGGCAATTATTCGCTGGCCATCATCACCGTGTCGGGCTTGTTTGTCGGCTTTGTGCTGGGCCTGCAGAGTTACTACGCGCTGCAGCGTTACGGCTCCTCGGAGGCGCTCGGTTTGCTGGTGGCCCTGAGCCTGGTGCGCGAACTGGGCCCGGTCGTGACGGCGCTGCTGTTTGCCGGGCGGGCTGGCACGGCCCTGACCGCCGAGATCGGCCTGATGAAAGCGGGCGAACAGTTGTCTGCCATGGAAATGATGGCGGTCGATCCGGTCCGGCGGATTCTGGCGCCGCGTTTCTGGGGCGGGGTGATCGCCATGCCGCTGCTGGCTGCCGTGTTCAGTGCGGTGGGCATTCTCGGCGGCTGGGTCGTCGGCGTGCTGATGATTGGTGTGGACGCCGGCGCGTTCTGGAGTCAGATGCAGTCCGGCGTGGATGTCTGGCGCGATGTCGGCAATGGCGTTGTCAAAAGTCTGGTGTTCGGCGTGACCGTGACCTTTATCGCGCTTTTCCAGGGCTTTGAAGCCCAGGCCACGCCGGAAGGCGTGGCACGCGCCACCACGCGGACCGTGGTGCTGGCCTCGCTGGCGGTGCTGGGGTTTGACTTTGTACTCACCGCCCTGATGTTCAGCGTGTGACTTTTATCACCTTGGCCTGAACCCGCTCCAATGCGAAAATTTCCCTCATCCCCACTGCCGGTCGCATGCCGCAGGCAGTGCTTCTCAAGGAACCCAGATGCAACGCTCCAAAAATGACGTGTGGGTCGGCCTCTTCGTGCTGGCCGGCGCTGCGGCCGTCCTGTTTCTCGCCCTGAAAGCTGCCAATTTGCTGACGCTGAGCTTTGACAAGTCTTACGACGTCGTGGCCAAGTTCGACAATATTGGTGGCTTGAAGCCACGCGCGGCGGTGAAAAGCGCGGGCGTCATTGTCGGACGGGTCGAGAACATCACCTTTGACGACAAATCCTATCAAGCCAGTGTTAATCTGGCCATGGAAAGCCGCTACGTTTTCCCCAAGGACAGCTCACTGAAAATTCTCACCAGTGGGCTGTTGGGGGAACAATACATCGGCATTGAGGCGGGGGCCGACGAGAAAAATCTGGCAGCGGGCGACGTGGTCAAACAGACGCAGTCGGCGGTGGTGCTGGAAAATCTGATCAGCCAGTTTTTGTACAGCAAGGCGGCGGACAGCAGTTCCTCGACGACTGCGGCGCCGGCAGGGAACAACGATAAAAAATGAACACACGAACCACGATGAAAATTTCCGGCCTTTGCGCCGGTCTGCTGGCCCTGGCCTTGCTCCAGGGTTGTGCCACGGGCCCGAATCCGCGCGACCCGTTCGAGCCGTTTAACCGCAGCGTAAGCCGCTTCAACGAGGGTCTGGACGAGGCCATCGTCAAGCCGGTGGCGCAGGCTTATCAGGACGTGTTGCCCTCGCCGGTGCGCACCGGCGTCAGCAATTTCTTCAACAACCTGAGCGACGTCTGGTCCATGGTCAACAACCTGCTGCAGGGCCGCCCCCAGGCGGCGGGCGACAGCCTGATGCGTTTCAGCATCAACACCACCATGGGGCTGGGCGGCGTTCTGGACTGGGCGAGCGACATGGGGATCGAGCGTCACCGGGAAGATTTCGGCAAGACACTGGGCCGCTGGGGTGTGGATACCGGGCCGTACCTGGTGCTGCCGATTCTCGGCCCCTCCACCGTTCGTGATACTGCCGCACTCACTGTAGATACCCGGGGCGATTTGGTGAACCACGTCCATGATGTGTCCGCACGCAATTCACTGTACGTCCTTCGCGCCGTGGATCTGCGCGCCAGCTTGTTGCGTGCCGGCGAGGTGCTGGACCAGGCGGCGCTGGATAAATACAGTTTCACGCGGGACGCGTATTTGCAGCGCCGCGGTGCCGTTCTGGACGCCAATGGCGATACCGAAGAACGGTATGACCTGCCGGAGAAGGCGCCGTCAAAGTAAAGAAGCTTTACAACTTGCTTGCCTGAACTTCACCAGAACCGTGAACCAAGGCATTCAAGCTGCTGTCCAATAAAGTCTGCTGGCATTGCGCCAATCCCGCAATTTTGCTGCTTTGTTCTGATTGAAAGAGAAACCATGAACCGTCGAATGTTTAGCCAAGTTGTTGGTGTGTCCCTGTCTATGGCCCTGTTTGCAGGGGTTGTGCCCGCGCGTGCTGCGGATGAGGCGCCGGATGCCCTGATCAAGCGGACCTCCACCGAAGTGCTGGATGCCATCAAGGCCGACAAGGCCATTCAGTCCGGCGATGTGAGCAAGATCATCGCCCTGGTGGACAGCAAGGTCATGCCGCATGTCAATTTCACGCGCATGACGGCTGCTGCTGTCGGCAGGAACTGGCGCCAGGCCACCCCTGAGCAGCAAAAACGCCTGCAGGATGAGTTCAAGACCCTGCTGGTGCGGACCTATTCGGGTGCCTTGGCCCAGGTCAAGGACCAGACCGTCAGCGTCAAGCCGCTTCGCGCTGCGCCGGCCGACACCGAAGTCCAGGTGCGTACCGAGGTGCTGGGCCGCGGGGATCCGGTGCAGCTTGACTACCGCATGGAAAAGACGCCCACCGGCTGGAAAATTTATGACCTCAACGTGCTCGGTATCTGGCTGGTGGAAACCTACCGTACCCAGTTTGCGCAGGAAATTTCCGCCAAGGGCGTGGACGGGTTGATCGCGGCGCTGGCCCAGCGCAACCAGTCCAACGTCGTGGCCAAAAAGCCCTGAGCGGGTGCCCTCGCCGTGCTGTTGCTTCCGTCCCGTCTGACGCACGACTTGGCCGCCGCCGCGGTGCTTGCGCTGGAGGCCGCACTGGCCGGTGAGGATGGTCAGCAGGTTGTGGCCGAGGCGGCCGCGCTGCAGGAGTTCGACTCCTCGGCGCTGGCTGTTTTGCTGGCCTGCCGGCGCCGGGTGCTGGCCGCGGGCAAGGCCTTTTCTGTGCGAAACCTGCCTGACCGGCTCCGGCAACTGGCCGCGCTGTATGGCGTTCAGGACCTGCTGCCGGCCGCCTGAGCCGCGCGGGCGAGGGTGGCCCAAGGTCCTTTTCGGGGAGGTCGCCCGGCAAAAGCGGCTTGCACCTTAAAATAGCTGGCTCATGCCAGCCATTTCCTTCCAGTCTGTCTCCAAAAACTACCCTGCAACCCACAGCCGCTCCGCCTCAGGCGTCCGGGCGCTGGACGATGTGAGCTTCGACATCGAGCCGGGAGAATTTTTCGGCCTGCTCGGGCCCAATGGCGCCGGCAAAACCTCGTTGATCAGCATTCTTGCGGGTTTGTCACGGGCCACCAGCGGCACGGTGACCGTGCACGGCAGCAATGTGATCACAGACTATGGCGCTGCACGGCGCAAGCTCGGCATTGTGCCGCAGGAGCTGGTGTTCGACCCCTTTTTCACGGTGCGGGAGGCGCTGCGCATCCAGTCCGGCTATTTCGGCGTCAAGGGCAACGACGACTGGATTGACGAGTTGCTTGCCAGCCTGGGACTGGCAGACAAGGCCAACGCCAACATGCGCCAGCTTTCCGGCGGCATGAAGCGCCGTGTGCTGGTGGCGCAGGCGCTGGTGCACAAACCCCCGGTCATTGTGCTCGACGAACCCACGGCCGGTGTGGACGTGGAACTGCGCCAAACCCTCTGGCAATTCATTGCCAGGCTTAACAAGCAGGGCAGTACCGTGCTGCTGACCACCCATTACCTGGAAGAAGCCGAAGCCCTGTGCAGCCGCATTGCCATGCTCAAGCAGGGCCGCATGGTGGCGCTGGCCTCGACCTCCGAATTGCTCAGGGCCGCCTCGTCCAATGTGCTGCGGTTCAAGATCGACAGCGAGTTGCCGAAAGCACTTGCCGACAAGGCGCGCATCACCGGCCGGATTGTGCAATTGCCTGCGCACAACGCCCAGGAAATCGAACACTACCTGGCCGCCATCCGCGAAGCCGGCCTGGTGGCCGAGGATGTCGAGATCCGCAAGGCCGACCTCGAAGACGTGTTTCTTGAAGTGATGGCGGAAAAAATCGGGGTGACAGCATGATGACCGGCTGGCAAACCCTGTTCTACAAGGAAGTCATGCGCTTCTGGAAAGTTGGTTTCCAGACCGTCGGCGCGCCGATTCTCACCGCCGTGATGTACATGCTGATCTTCGGTCACGTGTTGCAGGACCATGTCAAGGTGTATGGCACGGTCAGCTACACCGCCTTCCTGGTGCCCGGCCTGGTCATGATGAGCGTGCTGCAAAACGCGTTCGCCAACAGTTCCTCATCGCTGATGCAGAGCAAGATGATGGGCAGCCTGGTGTTTGTACTGCTCACACCGCTGTCGCACTGGGCCTGGTTTTGCGCCTATGTGGGCTCGTCCATTGTGCGGGGCCTGGCCGTGGGCCTGGGCGTATTTGCCGTGACGGTGTATTTCGGCCGGCCGGGCTTTGTGGCACCGCTGTGGATTCTGGTGTTTGCCCTGCTCGGCGCCGGCCTGCTGGGTGCCCTTGGCCTGATTGCCGGCCTCTGGTCGGAAAAATTCGACCAGATGGCCGTGTTTCAGAACTTCGTGATCATGCCCATGACCTTTCTGAGCGGCGTGTTTTACTCCGTTCATTCCCTGCCGCCGTTCTGGCAGACCGTCAGCCACCTGAACCCGTTTTTCTACATGATTGATGGCTTTCGTTATGGCTTTTTCGGCGTCAGTGACGTTTCCCCATGGCTGAGTCTGGCCATTGTGGGGACAGCGTGGCTGGTGGTCAGCGGCATCGCCGTGAACCTTTTGCGCATCGGCTACAAAATCAGGCACTGAACATATGGCCCCCACGTTTGCACTTCGTGTACTGCACTGCCCCCCGAGGGGGCTAATTTCCCTTGGGGCGGCCCGGCGGGAAATTGGCCCCCGCGTTTGCGCGCTGCGTGTCGCTCTCCCTCACTGAACGAGACATCATGACCAGCGAAGAACTTCAAACCCTCATTGCGGCAGGCCTGCCCTGCGAGCACATCGAACTGACCGGCGACGGCAGGCACTGGTATGCCACCGTGGTGTCCAGCGCCTTTGAAGGCCAGCGCCTGATCCAGCGCCACCAGCGGGTGTATGCCACGCTGGGCGGGCGTTTGCAGACCGACGAGGTGCACGCGCTGTCGATGAAAACCTACACGCCCGCCGAATGGGCCAACCACCCCGAAAAATAAGCCCATGGACAAACTACTGATCAAGGGCGGCAGGTCGCTGGCCGGCACCGTCGAGATCTCCGGCGCCAAGAATGCGGCCCTGCCCGAACTGTGCGCCGCGCTTTTGACGGCCGAGCCGGTCACGCTGGACAACGTGCCACGCCTGCAGGACGTGGCGACCATGCTCAAGCTGATTCGCAACATGGGCGTGACGGCGGAGCAGAGCGCTGATGCACCGGGGCAGGCCCGCATCAACGCCGGTGGCCTGAGTTCGCCGGAAGCCCCTTACGAGCTGGTCAAGACCATGCGCGCTTCGGTGCTGGCACTGGGCCCCTTGCTTGCGCGTTTCGGCGAAGCCACGGTCTCGCTGCCCGGCGGCTGCGCGATCGGTTCGCGCCCGGTGGATCAGCACATCAAGGGCATGCAGGCCATGGGGGCCGACATCGTGGTCGAACACGGCTACATGATTGCCAAACTGCCGGCCGGGCAAAAACGCCTGAAGGGCTGCAGCATCACGACCGACATGGTGACCGTCACGGGCACCGAAAATTTCATGATGGCCGCCAGCCTGGCCGAGGGCGAAACCATTCTCGAAAACGCGGCGCAGGAGCCTGAAATCGGTGACCTGGCCGAGATGCTGATCAAGATGGGTGCGAAGATCGAAGGCCACGGCAGCTCCCGCATCCGTATCCAGGGTGTGGAGCGCCTGCACGGCTGCACACACCAGGTGGTGGCCGACCGGATCGAGACCGGCACTTTTTTGTGCGCCGTGGCGGCCGCCGGTGGCGATGTGGTGTTGCGCCATGGGCGTGCCGATCACCTGGAAGCCGTGATCGACAAGCTGCGTGATGCCGGTGCCGTGATCACTGCTGGCGACGGGTTTATCCGTGTTCAGGCTTCGGGCCGCATGCAGGCCCAGTCCTTCCGTACGACCGAGTACCCGGGTTTTCCGACCGACATGCAGGCCCAGTTCATGGCGCTTAATGCCATTGCCGAGGGCCCAAGCAAAGTCACCGAAACGATATTCGAAAACCGCTTCATGCACGTCAACGAGATGGTGCGGCTGGGTGCGAAGATCGAGATCGACGGCAAGTTCGCGGTCATCGAAGGCGTGGAAAAACTCTCGGGCGCCACGGTGATGGCGACCGATCTGCGCGCATCTGCCAGCCTGGTGATTGCCGGCCTGGTGGCCGAGGGCGAAACCCTGATCGACCGCATTTACCACCTGGACCGCGGCTACGACCAGATGGAAGCCAAGCTACGCGGCATCGGCGCCGACATCGAACGGATCAAATCATGATCACGCTTGCCCTCTCGAAAGGCCGCATCTTCGACGAGACCCTGCCGCTGCTCAAGGCGGCCGGCATCGAAGTGCTGGAAGACCCGGAAAAATCGCGCAAGCTGATCATCGGCACCAACCGCGCCGATGTGCGTGTGGTGCTGGTGCGCGCCACCGACGTGCC